>DEUU01000236.1:17425-23139 GCA_002362735.1 Dehalococcoidia bacterium UBA3254 | reverse complement strand
AGCCTGAAAGACAGCGAAAAAGTTCTGTGTATTGAACACGACCGCCCACCATTAGCACATCCGCGATACAAAAACCGCACAGCTAAGTCACATCCTGTCGGCCCATTATCGATCTTTCTATGTATAATGCTCTTCTTTATTATCGGATATGTTTTTGCAGGAACTTATTTATACGATTCCTGTATCCGAAGATTAAATATCAAACCAAAAAATATTATTGATTTTTTGTTCAAAGAAACTTAAACTAGCCCGTATATGGAATTTATTTATTGTTCAGATCCTTTGCACTCATTTCAGCCGGATGAGATGTACCAGACCGAAGCTAACACAGCTCGCTCTCTCGGTAGCTCTTTCGACCTTATCGACTTTGAAGCTCTAGTGAATGAAAATAATCCTCTTAAAGCTGTTCGAAGGATATCCCAAAAGAGCATTGAACAAATAGGAATCTACCGGGGTTGGATGAAATAATAGCAAATCCATAACAAAGCGGCACATTAACGGCTAATCGTTCAACGTGCCGCGTTCACCGTTTTGATCTTGTAATCGCCAATGTTTTCTTACAACGCGTCAATAAATTCTGCATCGTCCGGTCTAAGTTCTTTGACTGCATCGCCGATTACGTCTCCGTTATCCATTCATTTGAATATTACGTACTCGTTCATTGCAGAATGCTGTTCGCCGCTTTTTGCATTACACTGTATTCTTTTAGCTTAGAAAGACGCCTTCCAATTATCCATCCAGCATAACGCGCCTTGTTAAGGTCCACATTTAGGATGTCACAATTGCTTGTTTAGTGCAGTCCAATGTCTTGATCCCATGACCTGAAGAACTGTATGTAGCTGTGATTATTTGCTCACTAATATGGCAATCCAATAGATCCAAGAGAGGTTCTGGATCCAAGAACCATTTAATGTCACTGTTACTGCCTGAATGAGATCTTCAAACGCCAACTATTAGGCGGTTGCTGGCCTTATCAATCGGTCTTATTTGGGGGCCGTTGTCAATCGTCAGATAATTTTTTTATTGTTCCGGAATGAGGAAGAATGCCTAGTCTTAATAGGGTTCTTTTGACTGTACTGAAATCCGGGTTGAGGTGATAATCCTTTCTGAGAATGCCGGCAATCGCCCTATAGCCATAACCCAAATAGTATAACTTTCGGACTGTTGGCTCCAGGGCAAACGGAATCGCTCTCGGCCTGCCTGGTTTCCGGGCTATCCGGGATAGATTTATGTCCTGAGTTGATCCTATCTTTGTATCGTCTTTCATTGGCTGACCCGTGGCAAAATAGTGGTAAAACTCAACTTATATTTCCGGTCAAGGCTGGGAACCTATGTTCTTCTCTTGCCAGAGCTTCCGGTACCAGGCTTCATGCTCCTGGGTGGCGATTTTCCTGTAGCGGGCAGTGGTATTGAAGGAGGCACGTCCGAGGTGTTCCTGTAGCAGTCTTATGCCATCACCGGAATCGTCAGTCTTCATGGCATGAACCGCGAAAGCGTCTCTCAAGCGGTGCGGGCTAATAGAATGCCTCTTGCCGGTTTCCGGATTTACTAACTCGGGTAGTCCGGCTTTTGCGGCGCACTCCAAATGGGTCTTCATTATTCTGCTCCCCTAAAGCTCTATAGGGATTTTCTCCAGGGACGGCAGGATTCTGATTGGAAGAATTTCTTCTGAATAAATCCCGGTCAATGAGGCGTTCCAGCACCCTCAGGCTCCCTTCTATCTTCTGCTGGTTGGGGTCCACCTCTTGCAAAGGTAATGAAGGATTATCTTTCCATAGACATTTAGAGGTAATTCGAATAATGAAATAAACCATTTATAATATGGATAATCCCGGCCCACGGTTGCAGGTTTTTCATTTAAATCTTTCATGATTTCAAGCTGCAAAGTTGTTTATCGATATCTCTGCTTCGGTTTCCTCTTATTTCTCAGTAACCCGTTCTCAATCAAGATTGGCTCTTCCCGTTAAAATGAACGTCCCCATTAAGAACAGCCTCGATTATTCTCCGACTTACTACCAAGCGATGTCCCAAGGAAATTACTCCTGGTAGTTTCCCGGCTCTAGCCAAGGAATAAGCCAGACTTCTTGATATTCCCAGTTTTTTCCCAGCCTCTCCCACACTATAAACGAGGCTTTCATCATTACTTGTCATTTTATCCTCCATTTTTCTGTTTAACGTTAATTAATTAATACCTTGTGTTAAAGGCCAGTATTTGGTATGATTTTATAGTAAAGTACTAATAATGAGAATGCTAAGAACATAGAGAACAAATAAGGAGAACAATCAATGCCAGGACCAAGAGGACCAAAAATTTCCGATGCTTTACGCCAAGAAATAAGGGTTGCGGCTTTGGAACGACCATATCAACCCCGGGATGAAGTAGCCCAAAACTTGAAGGATCAAGTAGAGGGACGAGGAGACTGGTCGCCTAGTTTAGAAACACTAATTAAGTTAATATCTAAGGCTCGAAGTATTAACGACCAAGATCTGGATAAACCCTGGAGTTCTATTTCTTTACCCGAATACCCTATCCCACCCGATGCATTGGAAGCTGTCCTTCAAGTCTGGGCTTGGGTTGTCGGTCGCCAGAATATAATAAATTCATTGGATAAGATGACAAAAGAAGAGCGTGAGAGAACCATAAAGGAGAATAATCTCTCGTTAACAAATGGCAAGGTCGATCACGTTGACACTCTGACCATCAGGGAAGCTCTATGGGTAGCCAGGCTATACCAGATCATATACCTAACACAGGATCTCTGGTCGTTTGCACGTACAATGGCTATAAATGAAAAGGTGCGTAAAATGGAAGAGGATTACCCATCAAGCCGCGATGCCATTCTATCTTATTGGTTAAAGGATGCGGAGCTGTGTGGATTCTTGGAGAAACAGGAGGACCCTGGAGACATACTAAATCAGATAAGTAAGGAATTTAGAGCATCTTATAGAAGGTTACATGTGAAAGAGCAGAACCAAGAGGGAAATGGATAATCATTCATGGGATACCCGGCGAGCAGAAGAGAACTTAAAGAGATATCGAAAAGTCAATTGAGAAGGTTAGAAATGAGAGGGTCAATTCAGGAACGGGGTAAAGATACTTGGAGAATCGTCATTTACAACGGGAAAATCATCAACGGCAAGAGAGATAGATATACTGAGACGTTTCACAGTCACAGGAAAGGATATGCCCAAAAGAGGCTTACAGAGCTCCTAGCCGGCATGGAGAAAGGAAACTGCTTACCTTCAGGACAAATGACATTATCCGAACTGTTAACGCAATGGCTAGATGGTTATGTTAAGACTAATTGCGGCCTGGGGACTTATGATGGCTATAAGTCGATTATTGATCACCACTTAACACCATTTTTAGGCCACATCAGGTTGAAATACCTTCAGGCGCCGGATATTCAGAGCTATTACGGTAAAGCCTGCGAGACGCTTGCAGCCCGAACGGTCCACCATCAGCACCGGGTATTATCCGAGGCTTTGAAATTCGGTGTTCGTCAGGGATATTTAGGGCATAATCCCTGCGAGTTGGTAGACCCGCCTTCACCTCTGAATAAAACCATGCGGACCATGACACCGGCCGAGGTTGAGAAATTACTTACGGTGGCCCGGGATAATCCGTATTATCCGATCATTTACATGGCCGTGAGCAGCGGGCTCAGACAAGCGGAATTGCTCGGGCTCCGCTGGAGGGATCTCAACCTTGATATCTTATCTATTTCCATCAATCAGGTATTATACAAACGTCGTGGAGTCTGTGAATTTAAAGAGCCAAAAACAGATCATTCGCGGAGATTAGTAAGGATGACTCCCAAGCTGGCCTGTTTCCTTAAGGAATACAAAGGTGAACAGGAATCTTTATATTTGCATCATGGGAAAATACTGAATCTTGACGGCCTGGTATTTACCAATTCGGAATGGCAGCCAATTTGTCCTACCAAGGTTAGCGAAGCCTTTCATAAACTATGCATTAAGACTGATCTAAAAGGGATTCGGTTTCATGATCTACGCCACACCTTCGCCAGTTTAATGCTAATGCTCGGTGTTTCGCCTAAGGTTGTCTCTGAAGCTCTGGGGCATTCCTCGATAGCTTTTACATTAACGGTTTACTCGCATATAATAGAGGGTATGCAGAAGGATGCTATGGATTTACTTGACGGTGTGTTACCTGCCGGGACACTTAAAAAAGAAAATAACACCAAAATAACACCAAACCAATATTATGTCAACAGCTGAATAGGTCATTTCGTATCTGTGGATGGGTGTCCGAGTGGTTTATGGTAGCGGTCTTGAAAACCGCCGAGGCGCGAGTCTCCGTGGGTTCGAATCCCACCCCATCCGCCATTAATTTGAATTGTTTCCCTACTTTAGTTATTCCATGTTCCATCCCAGGTGGAATACATCCCGGTTACAGTACCCATGCCTTTGGATTCTGATTTCCAACCCGCCTGAGGAAACACACTTACGGGAGTATAGGGTTTCCCTACCTGAATATTCACAAACGAGACCACACGGTCAGGATGAGACTGACACGCCACCATTCCAGTAGCATCAACATAAATAAGGCCCTTGTCCGTAGTGCGAAATACGTTGCAAGCATGCCCAGCATTGGATGGAATACCAAGGTTTGCCGGATCCGAATACCCTGTAATTTCAAGGCTCACATAACCGCACCTGATCCCGGCCGTTTCGGCGTCATTATGTAATCTCTCGGCGAAATCACCGCACATCTGAGGGTTTTTAGGCTCGATTGTTCCGTTCAAGATACGTGTAATATTATTTAAATCTATTAAGTTTTCCGGGTTCCCCTGGTAATATTCTACCTCCTGGATAACATATTCATATGGATATTGGTCTGTTCTATTTTCCTGTAAAAACTGGATTAGCTGGTTGTATGTTGGATCCACGGAATTTTTGTTATTAATAAGAACGATAAAATCACCAGCATCATCGTAACATCCGTTCCCTCCCAGGACGCCATCGGGAGATTCAACTATTCCCAGATAATAGTCCGCAAAGGTCCCGGTTTGAGCATCTATATTTAACCCTGTATTTAAAGTAGATTTTGTCGTAGATGCAACCTGGCTAGGCATAATCGCTGGAGCAGAACCAGTAGGGTTACCGGAAAGAGGTTGAACCTGGAAAGGGTTGATGTTGGCATTCAAATTGACGCTCTCACGCTTTAAATGGAATGTATCCATCATATGGAGTATATAGGCGCTAGTTGGATCTGTGTCCTTTTCCGCATTGTAGGTTGATCCATAGGTACATTCAATCCTCAATACTCCAGAGTTATAATCATAGACATAAATTCTTTTTAAATTGACACCCTGGTGGGTTAAGAACTTTGAATACCGGCCGATATTCTGGCGGGCATTTGTGACCTCGGTCTTAATTTCAGGATTAGCCGAAAGCAAGGTTATCAGGTTTTGATATTCAGCTTTCTGCAACTCAGCATTGATCATCGTGCCGTCGGTATTGGTAAAAACAGAGTTCCCGGAGCCACCTCTTACAGCGTTCCAGTCATAGGGGTATTCCATAGTGTAACTGACAAGTTCGTCGTTAAAAGGTAAATACTCTGGTTTTTGGACCACCTGCACTATCGGAGTCGGTGTTGGAGTGTGCGTTTCGGCGACAACTGTTGGAACGGGTGCAGTTGGGCTGGCTGATTTAGTATTAAACATCGTTTCCCAGATAACTACAAAAGC
>DEUU01000236.1:535-17198 GCA_002362735.1 Dehalococcoidia bacterium UBA3254 | reverse complement strand
CATCGTTTCCCAGATAACCACAAAAGCAATTATCGCGAGGACTGAAACGATGATAATAGCCAGATTGGTATGGCCTTTTTTGTTTTGAATCAATATATCTTGCGGATAAGGAGATGCCATAGCGATACCGGAACGGCTCTTAACGGGTCTTCGGCCGTAGGTCCTTGCCGATACCGGATTCCCTCCGGCAGGAACATGTTGATGGATATCGGTATCCATCTCAAGATTCAGGGGGCTGTCCGCCTGCCCCTGTGCGTTAGATTCGGGAGAGACTGTTTCCTGGGGACGCGATTCTTCAAGTTCCAGATTTGCCAGATCCTCTTTGGAATAGACCTGCCTGCAATCGGGGTTGGTGCAAACATATTTTGCCCCATCCTTATTCCAGAATAAAGAAAGTTTGTGACAAGAAAAACATTTTTTTAACGCCGGGGAATTTGTGTTACCAATAATCTCTTCCATTTGACGTATAATAACGCTCAAAATTACGAACATCAATAGGTTCAGTACCAAAATACTACAAAAAGAATTGAGCTCGGGTTTCCCTCATATTTATCACTGCGCGAGCCCGTTACTGACCGGAGTCAGAAGGACGGTTCAGGCATTCATAATCAAGACGATGAATAGAAATTTTGACATACCTTATCCTCTAAAGCTATTATTAGCTCACGTGTAAAAGGGCAAGTCTGATCTAAGGGGAGAGACTGATGAAATTTACTGTCGGAATTATCATCGGAGTAATTGCAGGGTTCTTAATTATCACAGTACTGGTGGTCTTCCTGGTCCTGTCAAATTTTCGTTCCGTAAGCTCAACCGCAACTCCAATAGCCAGCGCCACTGCGATTCCCGTTCCAGGAACGACTTCAACGATTCCTTCTTCCCTTATTCCAACATCCGCTAACCCCGCCGCCACCTCTCCGCCTCCGTCTTCAACGGCGAACGTCAATTTTTCGCTTAACATCATCGGTATATCCGGCTCAGGACTCACCCGTACAGTTTCTGGGGAAATCTGGAATACCGGAACATCCGATGCCCATAACGCCTGGGTAAAGATTGAAGTTTCTACCGGAGGCAAAAAAATCCAGATTAACGGTCAGGACTTTATCAGAAAGGACCTGGGCACGATTAAAGCCAGAACATCCATTACTGACCAGATCAATTTGACTTTCAGCCTGATGGACGCGCCGACGCTGTTGAGTAATGGAGCTACGGTCACCATGACGATTTATTCTGACGAAAAAACCCAGTCAATGACCTATGACTATAAACCCTGAAGTGCCGGCTGCTATTCAATCGTCGCAGAATCGTTATGATTACTGTTAAGTTTGTTGCGCCTTTCATGGGCTGCATCCGGTATCATAAAAATAAGCGGAAGGGTCACGATTAACACAATGGAAAAACACAATGCAATCCTTTCCAGACCGATGGCTTTATCCTGGAAATGACTTAACACCAGGACTACAGCCGAAGTACCGAAGATTCCCCCAGTCATACGGAACATCCCCCGCATCCCCGTAACTGCTGCGGCTTTTTCCGGAACCAGATCCAGCATCGCATTGTTGGCGGACGGGTTAATCATTCCCATTCCTATTCCACCCAGCATGACGAAAAATATCAACAGTACCACGTTCGATACTTTCAACCCCAAAATCGAAATATCATGATAACCGCGGCTGATGAGGAAGAAACCGACCGCCACAATAATCGCCCCGATGATCATCGGTAAACGGTACCGGAACCGGATAATAAAGAAACTGGTAATGGCAGCCACGATAATCATAGCTATTGAGCGAGGCGTGAGAATGAGACCGCTCTGAGTGGCTGTCATGCCGTAAGCCACCGTGGCATATAAAGGAATAAAGGCAAAAAGCCCGAAAATGATGGCACCATAGATAAAATTGTAAATATTAGCCGCCAGGAACGGCTTCCATAGTAGCAACTTTAACTCGATCATGGGCTGTTTGGTAAGGTTTTCATGACGGATGAAAAGATATAATAATACCGCTCCCAGGACAAAAAGCACCCAGGTCAAAGGGCCCACTCCCTGAGGATCATTAGCCCAGGTAGTCATCGCATACATGATCGCCAGCACCGCCAGAGAAAAGAAGACCGCCCCACGCACATCGATCCGGCGCTCAGAAGGCATGGCTTTGCTTTTGGGTAATATCAGGATACCTGCAATAATCAGGAGTGCCCCGATCGGTATATTGACGAAAAAGATCCAGCGCCACGATAAACTGTCGATCAGGAATCCTCCCAAATTGGGACCGATAATACCTCCTATGGGGAATATGCTGGCGAAGAGGCCGATGGCAGTCGAACGGCGTTTCCCGAATACATCGCTGATGATCCCGGTGGCTGAGGGAAGGAAAGCTCCTCCCCCCACTCCCTGTAAAACACGGAATACTATCAAGATATAAATATTGGGGGAAAATCCAGCCGAGATAGAACTGATGGTGAAAATTACCACAGCGGTCATAAAGACCCGTTTGCGTCCCCATTCATCGCTGATTTTACCCACGATCGGCATCATGATAGCCTGGGCAAACTGATACCCGGTGATAACCCATCCGGCATAAGCCAGATTTGTTTTCAGGTCACCCAGAATCGAAGGCAAACCCACAGTGACAATCGTGGAGTCGATCCCGGACATAACAAGAGCTAAACTGACAATTCCAAATATTAAGAAAGCGTGTTTCCCGGAACTCCCGGGGCTGTTTTCGATCTCTTGACGATATGGTTTTATTATTTCGGTGTTACCCGTTAATTTCCTCCACCGCCCGTTTAAGCAAAGAGTATCCATGAGCCACTACGGAAAGGTCTTCAGGCTTCATCCTGTTTAATACTGAAGAGATCTGATTCGTCCGGCTTTCCCTGAGGCTGGTAATGAGAGTCTGCCCTTTATCCGTCAACTTGATCATTAACATACGTCGATCAGCCGGATTTTCTGTCCGTGTCACCAGTCCTTGCTCAACCAACCGGTCCACTACACCTGTGACATTAGACGGAGTGACATTCATCGCAGAGGCCAGTTTTCTGAAATTTACTTCTTCTGAATTAGCAATAAAAAACAAACTTTTAACCTGAGCAATAGAGAGACTGATACCCATCCATGAATCCGGATCATACTGCGTAAAAACTCTGTTTACCATTCGATAATGCTCAATAATCTTTTCGATTAAGTCCGTTTTTTCCATCAAAATACTCCTGATTCCGCGAATGATTATTAATTAATATAACTTATATAATCAGACCTATATTGACATTTTATATAGCTTTGATTAGAGTGTCAACAGGTTGAATGAAAGCAGATAAACCGCTATACTACTATTAGAACAATTGTACCGATTCAGGAGTCTTCATGCCTCAATTTGAAATAGTTTCCGATTTTAAAATGACGGGCGATCAGCCTCAAGCCGTAGAAAAACTGGCTAATGGCGTCCGCCAGCGTTGCAAGCAGCAAACCTTACTCGGTGTAACTGGCAGTGGGAAGACATTCACCATGGCCAACATCGTAGAACAAATACAGCGGCCAACCCTGGTAATGTGCCACAACAAAACTCTGGCTGCCCAGCTTTACAGTGAATTCAAGGAATTTTTCCCTAAGAACGCCGTAGAATACTTCGTGAGCTATTATGATTATTATCAACCGGAGGCTTACATTCCCCGCACTGATACCTATATCGAAAAGGAAATCGAAATCAACGAGGAAATCGATAAACTGCGTCACGCCGCAACCCGATCTCTCTTTTCCCGTCGCGATACTTTAATCGTGGCTTCAGTCTCGTGCATCTATGGATTAGGTGAACCTGAGGAATACCGGAGCTTCGTCTTAAGTTTAAAAAAAGGCGAGACTACCCTGATGGCCAAGATTCTGCGACGACTGGTAGATATGCAATATCAGAGAAATGATATTGATTTTACCCGTGGGAAATTTCGTGTCCGGGGAGACACCCTGGAAATCCAGCCAGCTTATGAAGACACTGCCCTGAGGATTGAATTTTTCGGCGATACGATCGATCGTATCTTACAAATCGATCCCCTCACGGGAGAAATCATCGGAGATAATGATTCCATTGATATTTATCCCGCCAAGCACTTCGTCACGTCACATGACAAACTGATGCTGGCTATCGAATCTATCAAACAAGAATTGCAGGAACGTTTAACTGATCTAAGAAAGCAGGAGAAAGTGCTGGAAGCGGCAAGACTGGAACAAAGGACTAATTATGATCTAGAAATGCTCCGGGAAGCCGGATTTTGTCACGGTGTAGAAAACTACTCGAGACACCTGGCACAGCGTCCTGCCGGCAGCACACCCTGGACTTTACTGGACTATTTTCCCGATGATTTTCTTCTTTTCATCGATGAGTCCCACATGACTTTGCCTCAGATCAGAGGCATGTACGGCGGCGACCGATCGCGTAAGGAAACCCTGGTGGAATACGGTTTCCGGCTGCCATCCGCTCTGGACAACCGGCCTTTAAACTATACTGAGTTCAATAATCGTATTAACCAGGTAATCTATACATCCGCAACCCCCGCAGATTATGAATATACTCACAGCCAGCAAATTGTAGAACAGCTTGTCCGTCCGACCGGATTATTGGAACCTACGATAGAGGTTAAGCCAACCAGGGGACAGATCGACGACCTTCTTTATCAGATCAAGAGCCGGATAGAGAAGAAACAGCGTAGTCTCGTAACAACCCTTACCAAGAGAATGGCCGAAGAACTGGCTGACTATTTGCTGGAAATGGGAATCAAGACACATTATCTCCATTCTGAAGTTGATACTCTGGAGAGAGTAGAGATACTGCGCGATCTGCGCCTGGGTATCTACGACGTCGTCGTCGGTATCAACCTGCTGAGAGAAGGGCTGGACTTGCCAGAGGTTAGTCTGGTTGCTATTCTGGATGCGGATAAAGAAGGTTATCTGCGATCTAAAGGCGCTTTGATTCAGACTATGGGCCGGGCAGCTCGGCATGTAGACGGGCATGCCATCATGTATGCCGATACAATTACAGTTTCGATGCACGAGGCGATTGAAGAATCCAAACGCCGCCGCCAGATTCAGGAAGAATACAATAAGATGCATGGAATCACACCCACCAGTATCAGCAAGGCCGTGAAGGATATTACCGAACGGGTAGCAGCCTCTGTTGCCGAGGAGAAAGCAGCTTACTATACTTCAGAACCCGTTAAAGGTCCGGCCACCCGGGAAGAAGTTACCCGTTTGATTAAAGACCTGGAGATCCAGATGAAGCAAGCGGCGAAAAATCTGGAATTCGAGAAAGCGGCTCTCATCAGAGACCGCATCGTTGAGTTAAGGCGAGAATTCGAGTTCGTAGATATCGCGCGGAAGGCCGGTCCGGATAAGCAAAAATAAGATTGCAGTTTATTAATCAGGCCTTCACCATTTTTGCATGATTTTTAATTATCGGGGTATCCTATTTGTGATAACGGATCAAGCCAGTTATACTAGAGCTATACTACCCGCAGAAGGCGCTTCGGACAAAACTCAAAATTATGCAAAATCTAAGCAGCCATGTACTTGACAGCGATAGAATCGGTCATCTACTGGTAAAATTATCTTTCCCGGCTTTTATCGGCTATTCTGTCATGACTCTGTATAATGTGGTTGATACCATTTTCATCGGCCAATATATAGGGTCTCTGGGTATTGCCGGACTTTCCATCGTATTTCCTTTCCAAATGCTGGGGATTGGAATCGGACAAATGGCGGGAATGGGTGGAGCCTCGCTCATCTCAAGGCTTATTGGATCTGGAAACAAAAACAAAGCCGAACACGCTCTGGGAAATGCTATTACTGCCAGCATCGTGATGTCCTTAATCGTCACTGCCATCGGTTTATCGAATCCCGATTTTTTTCTGAGACTTGCCGGGGCGTCCGAAACAGTCCTGCCCTACGCAAGAGATTACATGGTAATTATTTTTATGGGGTTTATCTTCAATGCCTTACTTATGACATTAAACAGCCTCATCATAGCGGAAGGAAATGCACGGGTCCCCATGATATCCATGATAATTGGAGCTGTTTTAAATACGATTTTCGATGCTATTCTGATAATCTGGCTGGGGATGGGGGTCAAGGGAGCAGCCATTGCCACGGTAGCTTCCCAAATTATCTCAGCTTTCTACTTTATCCGGTATTATTACCGTGGGAAAAGTTATCTTAAAATCCGCTGGCATAATCTGGTTCCTGAATTGGGTATATTAAAAGAAATTTCCACCATCGGCATTGCTTCTCTGGCGATGACGCTTACTTCAAGTTTATGTGGTATCGTTCTCAATAGAATGCTGGTATTTTATGGCGGGGATCTCGCAATCTCCACATTCGGGATCGCCAACCGTTTGATTATGTTTGCGATCATGCCCGGTCTGGTGATCGGCCAGGGTCTTCAACCAATTGTTGGATTTAATTATGGAGCACAGAAATATACCCGAATATTAAAAACTTATAAATTGGCGGTGATCGTAGCAACAATCTGCTGCATTATTGTGTTTTTTGCTCTTTACTTTGCACCTACCATATTTATCCGGGTATTTACCAGTGATCCGCAGTTGCTGGATCATGGGTCTTATGTATTAAAACGTATTTTCTTTTTTATATATTTCATCGGATTTATCATGGTCAGTTCAATAACCTTTCAGGCGCTTGGTAAGGGTGTACTGTCATTAATTTCTTCGATTGCCCGATCGGCTCTGTTTTTAATTCCTTTGCTTTTCATCCTTGGTTATTACTGGCAATACGAGGGAGTCTTACTGTCGATTCCCGCTTCAGATTTACTAACATTCGCTTTGACTCTCGCTCTTCTCGTACCGCAACTCAGGGATATCCGGAACAAAGCCAAAATACAGGAATCAAAAGTTGAAACCGAAAGCTAAACGAGGTAGACATGCAGATTCCGTTTCCTGAAGGGAAATTGAGGACATGGAGAAACAACGATGCTCTTTCCCTGGCCAGATATGCTAATAACCGAAAAATCTGGCTGAACGTGCATGATAAATTCCCTTTTCCATATACAATCAGCGATGCGATCAAGTGGATCGATTTTGCGAAAAGCCATTCGGAGAGCGAGTTTGCGATCGATTCATCTTCCGAAGCTATCGGCGGTATGAGACTGCGCATTCAAGAAGACATACAGCACCGGACAGCCGAAATCGGCTACTGGTTAGGCGAACCTTTCTGGGGCAAAGGTATCACCACTTCAGCAGTTAAGGCTTTGGTGAATTACGCCTTTAATAATTTTGATCTGGTCCGCATACACGCTTTTGTTTTTGAATGGAATCTGGCTTCAGCCCGCGTACTCGAAAAAAGCGGCTTTCATCTGGAAGCCCGTCTGGAAAAAAGCGTCACCAAAGACAGTAAAACGGTAGACTGTTTGTTATATGCCCTGATCAGGGATAAACCTAAAGGAGGCTAGTAATTGTCTTCTTTTCCCTCATCCTCAGCTTCGTCTTCAAACTGTTCCTCACCTTCAGGAGTATCGTTTACCGCTTCTTCTTCGAGTTCCTCCATGAGACGGGCGGCTCGAGGATAACCGATTCGCAGATGCCTTTGCAGAAATGAAGTAGAAATATTATTGTTGTGTTCCTGGGCAAGTTTGCGGGCTTGTTCCAGAAGAGGATCGGAGGGCGCTTTCTCTTCCCTGGCTTCTTCTTCAGCTACGAGATCGTCCATTTTAAGCTGATTGGCTACCTCTTTTTTCTGGTTATTCCAGAAATAAACTACTCTCTCGATCTCCGGATCAGAGAGAAAACACCCTTGCAAGCGCTTGGGTTTGGCAGCCTCGGTTGGCATATAAAGCATATCGCCTTTACCGAGCAATTTTTCCGCGCCGCCTGAATCCAGGATGGTCCGTGAGTCTACCTGGGAAGTTACAGCAAAGCTGATACGGGTAGGAAAATTGGCCTTGATCAAACCCGTTACCACATCCACCGAAGGACGTTGCGTAGCCACGATCAGGTGAATACCTACAGCCCTGGCAAGCTGAGCCAATCGGCAAAGCGTGCGCTCCACCTCTTCTCCCGCGGTCATCATTAAATCTGCCAGTTCATCGATAATCAGGACCAGATATGGTAATTTCTCGTTCGGGCGAGCTTTGTTGTAAGCTTCGATGTTACGGAATCTGACGGCGGCCAGAGTTTGATAACGCCGGTCCATCTCCTGAGCCAGCCCCCGCAAAGCTAAAAGAGCCCGATTTGTCTCCACGATTACCGGAGTTGCCAGATGGGGTAAGCTATTATATGAGGTCAATTCCACTCGTTTCGGATCGACCATAATAAAACGCAAATCGCTCGGCGTATTATGAAGCAACAAGCAGCAAATAATCGAATGGATGCAGACAGTCTTGCCGCTGCCGGTAGACCCGGCGATTAATAGATGTGGCATTTTGGTCAGATCGCCCACAACCGATTCTCCACCGGCACCCTTTCCCAGAGCCACGGCCAGCTTCGTTTTTGCTTCTAATTTTTGAAATATATTGGATTCCACAACGCCGCGCAGGCTTACCGTACCGATCGTGGTATTCGGGACCTCGATTCCCACTACCGATTTTCCGGGTACTGGAGCTTCAATTCGTATGCTTGGCGCAGCCAGAGCTAATGACAGATCATTCGATAAGGAGGTGATCCTGTCCACTTTTACGCGCGTTTTGGCGACCTCTTCAATTTTGACCTGGACATCCCCGTTTTTATCTTTCTCCTTGACCTCTTTCAGTTTTCTGTCCCAACCCGGCTCGATGCCAAACTGAGTAACAGTTGGCCCAACGTTGATCTGGACTACCTTGCCTTCTACACCGTAGCTGGCCATGGCGTCTTCAATTAATTTGGCTTTTTTTAAATTATCCGCCTGGCTGAACTCCACCTCCGGGGTATTGTCTAAAATTTCCAGCGGAGGCAGTTTCCAGCCGTCTGCCGTGACCTGGGTCGAGCCCTCGCCGTATTTCTTCCAGACTTCCTGAGCGACTTGCTTCACATCTTTTGAATGCGTAGTAGCTTTAGTCGAAGATGAACCCGCAGCAGAATCTGGGGCGGGGGCTTCAGGCTTTGGAGCTTCAGCAGCTGTTTCGGCAACAGCATTTGCTAAGGGAACGGACTCTTCTTTCGTTGATTCCCCCGTTACACGGGGAGAAACCGGAGGTGATGTCTCCGTCCTGGGATGTAAATGATTCCAAATCCAGTTTTTAGACCCGTTCACCGGCATTGCCGGACGGGGCTTGGCAGGCGGGTTATACCGCGGAAAAGCCGTGGGTTTCACGTCTGCTTCTTCACCCTGATTTCGTACATTTATGCGCGGAGTAACCTGAGGTCCGGTAACGGGTACGTTAACGGGAGCTGCCGGCTCTTTCTTCATCCGGCTGACAATCCAGGAGATAAGACCGGTCACAACGTGAGCAAAACCTCTCGGAGTGAAGAACAATATTCCGAATATCAATAATGCCAGGATAATTAAAGCCCCGACGGCATTCTGATCCCCGATTATGCTTAAACCTATGCGTCCGCCATTGTTAACCGGTTGAAGTACACCTCCACCAGGAATAAAAGCCAGTATCCCCCAGACGCCAAAAAGCAGTATTATCAGACCAATCCACCGGTTCCAATAACGCAAAAGCAGAATGGGTTTCGAAAAAATGACAACCAGGAATGTCAGAATCAGGAGGGCTATCAGTAACAGACCCCAACCGAAAAGCTGAGCTATATCGGTGGTGATACGAGTGATAAACGAGGAAATATTTGACCATTGCCAATAAATCAGGCCGCCTGTAACAGCGATCACGAATAAGCCGATCGCTGAAAAAATCAGAAACCTTTTGAAGCCGGATTGACTTTGAGACTTTCTTTTCGCCATCTTTAGGTAAAATAATATACCTTGCAGGCTAGGCAAGCAAGAGGCATCTACTATGATTTTAGTAAGTTTGGGGTGTTCGCTTAACCCTCAACCAGTTCTAACAGAATCTTAGCCCCCTTTGGATGCATAAAGACGGTTTTCGTTTTCTGCACGCCTCTGCGAGGCTCCTGATCGATCAATAGAGCACTTTTTGCCTTTAGTTCTTTAAGCGTGCTTTCGATACTATCCACGCCCAGAGCAACGTGGTGCATACCTTCCCCTCTCTTTTCTATAAAAGTTGCAATAACGCCATCCGGCGTAGTTGACTCCAGCAACTCAATCTTGCTTTCCCCAATATTTATAATCGCAGTTTTTACCTGCCGCTCTTCCAGCGTTTCAACTGCATCGACTTGCAGTCCGAGCGTTTCCGTGTATAATTTGGCGGCCTCTTCCAGATTTTTTACGGCAATACCGATATGGTCAACTTTACGGATCATTAATTTGCCTCCTGAATATTCGCTTGAATAAATTGGCTTATTTCAGATATAGAAGTTCCTGGCCCGAACACAGCTGCGATGCCGGCTTTGGTTAAAACCGGGATATCTTTCCTAGGGATGATGCCGCCGGCAATAAAGAGGACTTTCTTTTTACTTTTGGCTTTAACCAGTTCTACCACTTTAGGAAATAAACCCAAATGAGCCCCGGAAAGACTGCTTAATCCGATCACATCCACATCTTCCTGAATGGCGGCTTCAGCGATTTGCTCCGGAGTGAGGCGTAACCCGAGATAGACAACTTCCATCCCCGCATCTCTAAGGCCGCTGGCAATCACTTTAGCCCCCCGGTCATGTCCATCCAATCCCGGTTTGGCCACCAGAACGCGTATCGGTCTCCTGACATTCGTCATTTGAACCTCCCTTTTTCCGCTATAACAAACCGGGTTCGCGATATTCCCCGAATACTTCTCTTAGCGCATCGCTCATTTCACCGACCGTAGCATAAGCTTTAGCCGCCTCAATCAGGACTGGCATCAGATTTTCGTGTGTCCGGGCTGTCAGGCGGACTTTTTCCAGGACTTGCTTTACCGACTGATTGTCTCTCTCCTGCTTGAGCTTTTGTAGTCTCTCAATCTGTTTCTTTTCTACTCCCACTTCCACCTCAAGGATGACGGGGGGCTCTTCTTCTTTGACCTTGTATTTGTTAACACCCACGACTACCTGTTCACCTTTGTCCACGGCTTTCTGGTAATTATAGGCGGTGCGGCTAATTTCACTTTGAATGTAGCCTCGACGTATGGCTTCTAATGCCCCACCCATTTCATCTATCTTCTTAAGGTATTTCCAAATATCATCTTCCAGCTGGTTGGTCAGGCTTTCCAGATAGTAAGACCCGCCCAGGGGATCCACGGTATCGGCTACCCCGCTTTCTTCAGCAATAACTTGCTGGGTTCTCAATGCTACCTGGACCGCTTGCTCAGTAGGCAGCGCCCAGGCTTCATCAAAAGAGTTCGTATGTAAAGATTGACATCCCCCAAGCACCGCTGCCAGCGCCTGCAGGGTAACCCGAACGATATTATTCAATGGTTGCTGGGCCGTGAGGGTAAACCCATCCGTCTGGACATGAAACCTCAGCATCATTGACCGCGGATTTTCGGAATGAAACCTTTCCTTTACAATTTTCGCCCAGATGCGGCGCAGCGCTCGAAACTTGGCAGCCTCTTCCATCAAGTTGGTATAAGCGGCAAAGAAAAAAGAGAACCGGGGTGCAAAAGAATCGATTTGCATGCCTTTATCTATCATCGCCTGCACGTAAGCGATTCCGTTGGCCATCGTAAACGCTGCTTCCTGTACCGCCGTTGAGCCGGCTTCACGGATATGATAACCGCTGATGCTGATAGAATTCCATTCAGGCAGGTTTTCTGCACAATAGCAGCAGATATCCGTTACCAGACGCATAGATGGATCAGGAGCGAAGATATAGGTGTTGCGCGCAATATACTCTTTCAAGATATCATTTTGCACCGTACCGCGAAGCTTGCTTTTATCAACCCCCTGTTTTTCCGCCGCTGCAATATACATTGCCAGAATTATGGCCGCTGTAGAATTAATGGTCATCGAGGTACTGACCTCGCCCAGCGGGATGCCTTCCCAGAGCTGCTCCATATCCTGAAGGGAGTCTATTGACACGCCTGTCTTGCCCACTTCACCAGCAGAGAGGGGATGGTCTGAATCATAACCCTCCTGTGTGGGAAGGTGAAAAGCCACACTGAATCCTGTATTACCTTGCTGATATAAATATTTGTAACGCCGGTTAGTCTCTTCAACCGTGGCGAATCCGGCATATTGGCGCATGGTCCATAGTCTTCCCCGGTATCCGCTTGCCATGATATGGCGGGTAAAGGGATACTCTCCGGGAAGACTTTTATCTGCCACTCCATCCTCAGGTAGATAGACTTTTTTAACGGGAAGACCATCCACCGTAGTCCTGAATTCATTTTTCCGTTCGGATTTGTCCTGGGTCATATTTCTCCCTCCATCTCATGTGGGTTCGAGACCTTTAATATTTTTCGACGTTTCTCAAGTTACTCACGAAGTTCACGAGTTTTACTGCAATATCCTCCATTTATGCCATTTCGGATTTAGTCTGGCTCGATCCTGTTGTTTCGATACAAAGAATATCTTCTTCGGAGCTTTCGATTAAATCAGGATATTATCAATCGCTAGCACAAGCCGCTGCAAAAGATCAGTTAACCTGACTCTGAATAAAAAAGTCTCCATTCAGATAATGCCACCGCAACCTGATGAAATCGCTTTAACTCGCTCTTCCAGCGACAAAACGGAGATCAATGGCAATCATGCCAACGCTTATTTTATCATAGAATCTTCACAGAAGATAAACGGGCAGCAGAAATGTTGATCTAAAAGAGGCAGCCCCGGAAATACAGATCGGGCGAGTGGAACTATGGGAAAAAATCACAAAAGTGATTATTTTGACATTACTGGAGTACTTTCAAGGTCCGCCCTTGAAACTTTTAAAAGGACCTTTGAACCTATCCTGTCTATTTTTTCAGGGGTAAGGGGAACCTTTTTAAAGACACCTATTTTAATCATAAAATGATTGATAGTCCCCTTGTTTACATCCAGGTCCACATCAATAATGTTACCCACTCTGTTCGCATTAACGTCGAGCACTTCTTTTCTCTCTATCTCACTAAATAACATCTTCTCTCCTCCCATTCCTTAGAGACCGTTTTTTCTGTATTTTATTTCACGTCCAGTTGATGGAACGACTGCTACGAATCATATTTTCTAAGTAAATTATATTATGCAGTATTTTTGACACGACAACCTGGAGGTGAGACGATCATCACCGGTATCCGGGAGTAATGCACCACTCTATCTGCCACGTTACCAAAAAGCCACCGCGAAATGCCTGACCTGCCGTGAGTACTCATAATAATCAGGTCGATATCATTGTCCTGAGCATAATTAATAATAATATCAGGGGTTTTCTGATTTGGTCCCTCTTCAAGCATTTCGATCCTGGGCGAAATACCTGCTTCTTGGAGCTGTTTGCTTTTCTCGTTCAAATAGTCCAGTGCCGGTTGCCTTATTTTTTGGAAAGCACTTTCCAACTCAAAAGACACACGTTGTTCTGCTTGCGGCAGCCCCCAGGTAGACATCGGAGGCAATTGCACATCCAGTACCACTAATAATATAACTTCAGTGGCCCCACAACCCGTGGCGATGTCTTTAACATGTTCGAGAGAGCATTCCGAAAGTTGTGAACCATCCAGGGGCACTAATACTTTTTTATACATTTCTTACTCCGCAGTTTCTGATTCATCAACCTCACTCATATTTACATTATATAGAAGAAAGCAAAGAGAGAATGCCATCCATTCTTGACAGGACGGTTGACCTTGTATTATCATAAGAATATGAGTTTGAGAATCATTCGCATTTATTCTGATATAATGTAAAGTAAAAATAGGATACGAGTTTATTGCCATTAAAACTGAAATTTACCTTGAAGGCGTTTGTGCCGAATGCGCTGAAAACAATCATAATAAATAGTAAGGAGAAAAAAATGGTAGTAGAAATCAACGATCGTAACTTTGAGTCTGAGGTTATCAAATCAAACATTCCGGTGGTCGTCGACTTTTGGGCTCCCTGGTGCGGACCATGCCGCGTGCTTGCTCCGGTCACGGAAAAACTGGAGGAAGCTTATAGCGGGAAGGTCAAGTTTTGCAAAATAAACGTTGATAAAAATCCGGAAATGTCTATGAAATACAGGGTGATGAGCATTCCCACTTTGATCTTCTTCAAAGAAGGGAAGCAAAAAGACAGCTCACTTGGAGCACTCCCGGAAGCCGCCCTAAAACCCAAAGTGGAAGCCTTGGTAAGCTAGGAGGAATAACCCATGTTCGGCTATAAGAAACAGGTCAATCTCCCATTTGACAGGGCGGTGGCTAAGGTCAAGGAGAAACTAGCCCTTGAGGGTTTCGGCGTATTGACAGAGGTGGACGTTAAAGCTACTGTTAAAACGAAATTAAACGCTGACTTTGATGATTTTATCATTCTGGGAGCCTGTAATCCTCCTCTGGCTTATCAGGCTTTGCAAGTAATAAAAGATGTAGGCATGATGATGCCCTGTAACATCGTAGTTTTTGTGGATCAGGGTAACACGTTTGTCGAAGCCGTGACACCTACCGTGCTCATGAATTTAATCCCAGAAGAAAGATTAAAACCACTGGCCGAACAGATCGAAGCCAAATTAAAAAAAGTTGTCGATGCCACAGGTTGAAATATTTTATTTCACATCGAGTTGCTAGATATGCGGCCTTAAGGCGATTGTAACTTTATAGAAAGATACTGCCTTGTTAAGTCTGACGGCAGATAAAAAAATAAAGGTGGGCAACTTCATAAGTTGCCCGCCTTTATTAGACTAAACAATGATCATTGAAACCTCGCGTGAATCTGTGTCAGGTAACCCAGATCTGAAATAATGAACCGCCCTTTCCGATTTTCTTTCGTCGAACGCTCTTTCTCATAAATTATGAAAGGCAGGTTACTTCCAATTCTCTCAGTAAAAGAAGGTTAAAAATCAACTACTCCAGCTCCAGGTTCAGGGCGAACAAATCTTGACGGAGATGGTATAATAGTGATATTAAGAACTTCTATATGTTATAATGCGTCTTAATCCTGGCTATTGTTAATTGCCTATAATCTTCCATATATTAATTAAAACTACTACAAAAAAATTGATGTCAGATATATAATTGTACCATCGGCGGCCTGGCGATCAGGGAAAAACAGTATTTTTCAGAATAAAAAACTGAGAATTTGAAATAGGTTTATTGAATAAAGGTAAAACTAAAAGCGAAGGAAAAGGGTTATAAAATGACACAGAATAAAGAATCGAGTGATAAAAAAACTATCGCTACAGTAAATACACCTTCAAATCCTGAAAGTCAGAGTAAGACAAAGGTATCGAGCTCAACTACTGTCCGACTGATAGTAAACAGAAGGACCTGTCACCTGCATGTAGAAACAAACTGGACTTTACGGGACGTTTTGCGGGAAAAACTGGGCTTGACATCAATCAAAGATTTTTGCAATGGTTACGGGGCTTGCGGGTCCTGTACCGTGATTATGGATGGCAGACCGGTCCTTTCATGTACCATATTAGCCATAGAATGTGACGGTGCAGTGATAGAAACAGCTGAAGGTATTGCCGCTGACAAACATCCGCTGGTAGAATCGTACATCATGAACTGGACAGCCCAGTGCGGTTACTGTACGCCAGGCTTCCTGGTAACTGCCAAGGCGCTGCTGGACCGCAACCCTGATCCCAGCGCAGATGAGATAAAAGTTGCTCTTAGCGGGAATTTATGCCGGTGCGGCACCTACCCGGCACAGATTAAGGCTGTTCTCGAAGCGGCCAAGAAACTTAAGGAAGGGAAATAATATGGCAGAAGAGTCATTGGAAAAGAAACCCTGGTTATGGAGACCGCCGAAAGACGGCTATGTTGGAAGACGTGGACTGCGTCCCAAAGAAGCTGCCGAGAAAGTCATTGGGAACGCTGTTTTTACTAACGATATATACCTCCCCGGTATGTTATATGTGAAAGCTTTCCGTTCTCCTTATGCCCATGCCAAAATTAAGAGCATGAACAGCAGTAAAGCAGAAGCCCTGCCGGGTGTATGGAAAGTTGTCAGATATGACGATCCCGAAATTGACTTGACAGACCCCTTTATCCCGGCCCGCGGTCAGGTCTGGTTCTGGTGGCGTGATTCCATTTTGCCGGATACCGCTGACTTCTATGGAGTAAGGATGGGAGCGATGGTCATTGGTGAGAGTGAGGAAGTCTGCGATCAGGCTCTCAAATTAATCGGAGAAGGGATAGAGTGGGAGCAATTGCCATTCATTCTGGATCCCGAGGAACCGGCTAAACCCGAGTCTCCGCTTTTACATCCGGAGATTAATGCCAAGAGTAATATCTGGAAGGATATCATAATTTACAATATTGGTGACGTGCAGAAGGGTTTTGCCTCTTCTGACCATGTTATTGAATTTTATGAGAGTAAGCGGGAAGAGGATGTCTGGGCAGGTGTGGAGCCGGGTTGTATGGTTGCCCATTGGAAAGGGGATGAGCTGGAACTGTGGTATCACGGACAATATCCTGGAATGGAGATTAAGGAAATACTTCCGGTCTTAAAGAGTGATTCAGACAGGGCTATTAAAGTAAAGCTGCATTGCCCTTATAATGGGGGATCGTTTGGTGGCAACAGCCTGATGTTCCCCGCTCAA
>DEUU01000236.1:0-209 GCA_002362735.1 Dehalococcoidia bacterium UBA3254 | reverse complement strand
ATAGAGGATTATGCCCATAGCTGGGAAGGGGTATCTTTCGAGACCGGAACGGCCCGTTACAAGGTTGGTTTTAATAACGACGGAACGATAGTGGCCATACGTATTGATACCCACCAGAAGACAGGACTTCCGATAGTGGTTAAATTTGCCGATTCCTTCAAAACTCCTAATGTCTGTGTTCATGAAATACACTCGTTCTGGAGCCGGGG
>DEUU01000100.1 GCA_002362735.1 Dehalococcoidia bacterium UBA3254 | reverse complement strand
TTAAGAGCGACAATTTCCGCATGATCGCCACCCGGCGGCTGGGTATAGCCCTGCCCGAGAATAACTTCATCTTTAACTATCACGGCGCCCACCGCCGGATTGGGGCTTACCTGTCCCTGGGCGAGTCGGGCCAATGATAGTGCTAGAGCCATATAATCCATATCCAGTCCATTCTAGCATCTCTATTTTCATTACTGCAAATAAAAAGATCAGCCGATTCCTGGTGAAGTACAACCATGCAGACGTAAATTAACTCATAACCATGTTTCGCTAAATGACATCACGAGGGGGGTTGAGGTATAATTTATATCAAGAGTGAAAGACTTATTAACGAAGGGAATCGTTCGCGAGATACTCATCACAGTTGGGCTGGCGGTGGTGATTTACCTGCTTATTACCACTGTAATCCAGAACAGTGAAGTTCACGATATCAGCATGCAAAATACATTGATTGCCGGGCAGCGTCTCGTAGTGGTCAAGCCCTACTATAATTTTACGGATCCACAGCGCGGCGATATTATTGTGCTTCGTCCCCCCATGGACTCCCAGGTGGAATTTGTGAAACGGTTGATCGGGCTTCCCGGAGATACGATCTTGATCAAGGGCGGCAAGGTGTATGTGAATGATGTTTTGCTGAATGAACCTTATATCAAAGAAGTCCCCTTGAGTACTTACGGACCCTTTACGGTCCCCGAAGGACGTTATTTTGTGATGGGAGACAATCGGAACCACAGTTCCGATTCACGGACCGGCTGGACGATCACCAGAGAGGAAATTGTAGGTAAAGCCGTTTTCCGTTACTGGCCGCTTAATAAATTCGGCGAGCCGGGTAATTATCCGTTGAACCAAGAAGTGGAGTCTGGAATTAATACCTCGCCACTCGCTTCGGTCGAGAGTCCCTGACCCATCGATGAAAACTATTCTTCGTGAGATTGTTGTCACTCTGGCCATAGCGATCGCCATCGTCCTGATTGTTCTGAACACTATTCAATACAGTGTGGTAGATGGCATCAGTATGCAGCCGAGCTTGCAGGACAGGCAGCGGGTAGTAGTCGTCAAGATAGCCTATCTTTTTTCACCGCCGCAGCGAGGAGACGTCGTGGTGCTTCAACCCCCGTTCAGGACGTCCAAACCTTTCGTGAAACGTGTCATCGGTATTCCAGGAGATACCGTTAAAATTGAAGGTGGGCACGTTTACGTGAACGGTATCAAATTGACGGAGCCTTATATCAAGGACAATCCAGCCTATATTATGCAACCGACGGTTGTCCCCGAGAACAATTACTTTGTTTTGGGAGATAACCGGAACGACAGCACGGACTCTCATTACGGCTGGACAGTAGCCCGGGAAGATATTATCGGGGAAGTCTGGCTGAGGGTCTGGCCGCTGGATGAGTGGGGTGTAATACACGGATACCCCCTGGGGAAGGAACTCCAAAACCCGACTTCTTCCATATGGGCGCTGTCAGAATAAATAATTCTCGATCTATTATTTTAACTCTATTAATAGTAAGATCATTTTAGATTGCTTCAGAGGGGAAAGAATCGCTGTTAAGACGGCGGATGAGGAAAATCCTCCGGAGGCTAAATAATCCGCAAGTCCGGACGATGAAATCGAGCTGTATATTCCAGGTTGGACCAGAGCAACATTGAAATAATGATGGAGAAAATGAGATGCCATTAACTGCAGAACAGATCTTCGAAAAGTCAGGCGCGGTCCTGAAAGGTCATTTTTTACTGACCTCCGGACTCCATTCGCCCGTTTACTGGGAAAAATTCCAGGTGCTCCAATATCCCCAGTATACTCAGGAACTTTGCGGCATGATATCAGAGCATTTTCGTGATCAGAATATCCAGGTAGTCGCCGGACCCACTACCGGAGGCATTATCCTGGCTTTTGAGGTAGGTCGCCAGCTTGGAGTACGCGGCATCTTTGCCGAAAAAGCGGAGGGCAGCTCCAAGCGATCGTTCCGCCGCGGCTTCAATATTGCTCCCGGTGAACGTGTCTTACTGGTGGACGATATATTGACTACAGGCGGTTCTATCCACGAGGTAAGTGCAGCTATTAAAGAGTGTCAGGGAAAGCTGGTAGGAATCGGGGTGCTGGTTGACCGTTCAGATAAGTCGATTGATTTCGGAGTCCCGCTCTTCAGCTGCGTGCGTTCCGCCACCATCACCTATAAACCCGCCGAATGCCCTCTTTGTGCAGCCGGAGTCCCGCTCACCAGGCGCGGTGGTAGCTAGAGCTGACAAAAGCAGTATTAGCTCAGGCCGGGTAGTTAACCTTAAAGTTGGAAGAAAAGCGATTTCACCTGAATTACTGAATCCGGCCGAACTCTTTTTCGAGTCGCTGAATCGTAATCTGGATCATGGTCGGTCTTCCGTGCGGGCAGCTGTTGGGCAATGCCACCTGCTCCAGTTGTTTGATCATTTCTCGCATCTCGGCCTCGGACAATACCTGTCCCGCCCGGATGGCGCTGTGACAGGCCAGAGTAATCGTTAGACTCTCAGACCAGTTGCCGGAAGACGTATCCAGACATTCCCTGAGCATGGCCGACCAGTCTCGTTCCTTTAGAAGCGCCGGGACAGCTCTCACCAGGAAAGTGCGGTTACCAAAAGCTTCAAGGGTGAACCCGAGCTCGGATAGCTCACTCAGATGGGCGCTGAGCATGGTGGACTGTCTCGGTTCTACTTCAAAAGTGACAGGCTGAAGAAGTCCCTGCACCTCAACCTTACGGGATTCTTTCTGCGCTTTGATCTTTTCAAATAGAATCCGTTCATGAGCCGCATGCTGGTCAATAAGATAGAGTCCATTTTCCCCTTCGGCGACAATGTAATTTCGGGCCAGTTGCCCCAGAACGCGCAGCAGGGGGAGCGAGATGAGAGGGGTGGGAGCTGGAGCCTGTTCAACGTTCTCAGAATTCGTGACCTGAGGTTTAAAATTTAAGGCAGGTCGTGGCACCGAGAAGGGGATTGAAGGAACTCCGAATCCGGACCTGACTTCTTCTACCTGGGGAACAGGTGATGATTGAACCAGAACCTGACGGACGGCTTTCTGGACGGCCCCAAAAATTACGCGTTCATCCTGGAATTTGATTTCGGTTTTTGCAGGATGGACATTGACGTCGATCTCCTGTGGGGGAAGGGTAATGTTGATAACAGCGATCGGATGTTTCGCCTGCATTAACAAACCGTGGTAGGCCTCCTCCACGGCAAAACTGAGCATCCGGTTATTTACCCAGCGCCGGTTGACGAAAAAGCTCATATAATCGCGGGTTGACCTCGTTATCCTGGGTGACCCGACCAGCCCGGAGACGAAAACAGCGGGTTTTCCGGCATTAAACCCCTCTTCCTGGCTTTTGACTTCCAGCATATTACGGGCAATATCGAGTCCGTAGACGGCGATCACGCTGTCGATCAATTTGCTGCTGCCCGGCGAGTGAAGGGTCGTTTTTCCTTCGATGATCAGAGTGAAGCGGACTTCCGGATAAGCCAGAGCGTACTGGCTGACGATATCCGCAATACGCCCCGCTTCAGCCGATGTTGACTTCAGAAATTTAAGTCGGGCGGGTATCTTGCGGAATAAATTATTGACGGTGATGGTGGTACCCGGTGATCTGGCCTGCGAGCTATGCTGAACAACTTTGCCGTCATCCAGGCTCAGATATGTACCGGTCGATTCTCCCCTGGCGCAGGTAACCATCTGGACCTGAGCGACGGCAGCGATGCTGGGCAAGGCTTCTCCGCGAAAACCCAGGCTCGAAAGCTGCTGCAGGTCCTGTAAATTATTGATTTTGCTGGTGGCATGGCGCTCGAAGGCCAGTTCAGTCTCTGAATCGGAGATACCTGTTCCGTTATCGGTAACCCGGATAAGTCTTGTTCCGCCTCCCTGGATTTCAACAGATATCTGACTGGCTCCGGCATCCAGAGCGTTTTCAATCAACTCTTTGACTACCGAGGCGGGGCGTTCGACTACCTCACCGGCGGCGATCTGGGAGATAACTTTGGAATCGAGAAATTTTATCGGCATCTTGTTTTACATATACACGTTAGCGTGTAATTTGTCAAGGACAAACAATCAGATTGTTTTTTTACTCACCCCTGACTGTCGCAGTCAGAAATACTATCTAAAACATTTCCAAAAGGGTTGTTCATATTTTTGGACCAGATCTATAACTTCCTGAGTCTGGATGACAACCTGGTCCTGTCTGAATTGGGGAGGGACAGGTTTCGGTTCCTCGACGACGATAGGAAAATCAGCGATTCCGCTCAACAAAGACAACCAGGCCCGGGGCAGAATATCCTTGTTATAGCCAGATGCGATCAAATCGATCTGCTTTCCCCCGCAGTCCCTGGTCATTTCCCTGACCTTGTCGCCCATCATTCTGAATCCGTCCAGCGCCATTCCCAGGCTGGTCAGTCCTTCTTCGAACTCCGGGTCTGCCGGA
>DEUU01000396.1 GCA_002362735.1 Dehalococcoidia bacterium UBA3254 | reverse complement strand
TATCAATACATTGTAAGTTTTGCTACTCCAGAAATGTAATAAAATATGGCACCAGAAAAAATGTCCAACGCTTTTGGTGTAAAGATTGCCGGCGAAAATTCGTCAATAATTATGCCTTACCCGGAATGAAAATAGCTTTTGATATTACAGAGGCAGCGGTAGGATCATACTTCGAAGGTATATCCGCAAATATTATCATCCAGGAAATTTTAAATAAATACCGACTCTATGTTTCCATTAATTCCATCTTTGAATGGGTGAGGAAATTTTCATATTTGGGGTCGGAAGTTTGTAAACAGCATCATCCTGATGTCGGGGATACGTGGATAGTTAACGAAACTAAGGCAAATATTTGTGATTCAGATTATTTTTTCATCGATATAATTGATACTGAGACCCAATTCGTCATTGCGACAAAATTCTACAGTCACATTGGTTTTGACGGGTTTTACCCAATAATAGAATCTGTTAAGGACCAAGTAGGGAAAATGCCTAAAGATATTATTATTCTGTCCAGTAGAAATAAACTCAATCTTAACAAGATCAAAGACCATATTCGCCAAAATGGGATTGATATTCTTGTCCTTAATGCAGAAAACAAGCGGAAGCTAAGGATGCAACTAACAGGTTCTTGCTTAACACGTAATCGTATACTTTCAAGGCTTAAAAACAAAGATAACATTAATAAAATAATAAATGGATGGCTGATGTATTACAATTATTCCCGAAAGAACTGGTTTCTTCATGGCAAGACGCCATCTCAGATGGCTAACATCGAGTTTAATCTATCTTTACTACCATCATAATATTCTTAATCAGCGGCATCTTTCATACTGTCTTATGTTGAACAGTTGCTTATCGATTGTGGTTGGTAGAAGGCAATAAAATTCATCACAAGACGGGACTAGACAATACTTCGCCCGGGATTATTTACTGCATAAGAGCTTCCCATCGTTTAATCGCGTGCCTAAAAAGTATTTTTATCAAATTCCTTTAAGAGTGAACGTCCAGGGACTGTTCCGTCACAACAAGATTGAGATAACGGTTCTCTATTTCCAGAGCCAATATCCGATTTAATTCGCTAATTGCCATCCCTGAACATTTTAGTCTTATAGTTGTAACAAGCGGCAACTCCAGCACCTCATTTGTGACGAAGGATATGACCAACCACAATTGAGAAGAATAGTCTATCAAAATCATTGACTTAATAATTATCAGAACATAGAATTATCACACGAAATTACCTAAAAGGAGACTCTATGAGCAGCAAATCTATAGCTAATGTAACAATTCTAAATGCCGATATAGTAATTGTTGGTGGAGGAGGTTCCGGACTGGTAGCAGCAGTATCAGCCGCCGAACATGGGGCTAAAAATATTATTGTGATAGAAAAAGCTGCTCGTCCCGGCGGCAATACATATCTGGGTGTTTGTATGATGGCTGTCGACAGTCCGGCTCAAAAGAGGTTGGGCATGCCGTCCTTACGGGACCAGATTTTTAAGGAAGTTATGGATTTTGCCAGATGGAGCATCAACCCGAAAGTCATCCGAACTTATATAGATATGTCCGGGAAATTCGTCGGATGGATGGATAATAAAGGTATACACATGGAGGTTATGGGTTTCGCTGGTCCAGAACCAGCCTTAGCCCACGGCTTTATGGAACGTCAGGGAAACCACCGGGGCAAGGACCCCACTACCGGTCCGGGGTTTGTAGGAAGTACTGTAGTCGAAGCAATGCTACAAGATATTAAAAAATCAGGCATAACGTTATTGAACAAAACCCGGGCTACTAAACTGCTTACTGATGCAAAAGGCAAAATCAAAGGCGTATTTGCGACAGCGGAAGATCAGGAATTTGAAATCAGATCTAAAGCCGTCATCATTTCAGCCGGGGGATTTGGCGGCAATAAAGCATGGTTAGAGAAATACTTCAATGTCCGTGGAGATATTTGTCGCAATTCATTAGGCCACCTGACCGGAGATGGACTGACCAAGGCGGCTGAAGTAAACGCTTTCGGTGACCATGATCTTGGCATTCTAATGTTCGGACCCTGTCATCATCCCTGGGCTTCCAGCGTCCACTTTTTATTGACTAGACCGGACACGTTGTTTATCAACAAGAAAGGCGAACGCTTCATCAACGAGTCAGTGCGGGCATTGGAGGGATTGAGGCGACAACCGGATGAGATCTGCTACGGAGTGGTCGATTCGAAAACAATCCAGGATGCCAGTGGATCTGCAGCATCCTACCCGGGTGGAGAAAAGTTCCTGGAGACTTTAGTAGAAGATATAGAAGCGGAAGCTGCCGAATCCAAAAAAACCTGGAAAGCCGATTCTCTGGGAGAATTGGCCGCTATTTTGGGCATGAATGCATCTGTGTTGGAAGAAAACATCGTCCGTTATAACAGTTTCTGCGATAAGGGATATGATGAAGATTTTTTAAAAGATAAAAAATTCCTCCGGCCGGTCCGTGTACCCCCGTTCTATGCCATTTTAGGCCGCAGGGGATTCGATACTACACATGGCGGTATCAACGTGAATGAGCGTATGGAAGCATTGAGCGTTGATGGAAAAGTAATCGACGGTTTATATGCTGCAGGAGATAACGCCGGGGATTGGGTATGGGGTAAAATGCTGGCATCAGCCCATTATCATCCTTATGGGCAGTCCTTAACCTGGGCTTTATGTT
>DEUU01000351.1:784-2824 GCA_002362735.1 Dehalococcoidia bacterium UBA3254 | reverse complement strand
GCTAAACGGTATCAAATAGCTATACTCCTGAGAGGACAAACACCTCGATTTTCATTCGATACTAGACAAATGCAAGCATTGTTTCAGGGGGAGTTCGACTCTCCCCCGTCTCCACCAGAAATTAGTCCAACTTTTCCTAATGGCTCATGGTTTTTAGCTTCAGAGCCAATGGTACAGTGCTGGGGGCACCAATTGTCACAAACTTGTATGTTTCGTCAGTATAATTAGGATTGATAATTACCTTGTTTAACACTTAATTGGGGTCATAAGTTCCGATAAAAGTGAAGACTAGGTGGGACTATGACGATAAATTGAACCAGATTGTTCTAACTTAGATGAAAAATAGGATATGGAAAAACCCAACACAGTATAGCCCAATACTAAAAATAACTAACTTTGTATTTTACGCGACAATGTTTAACCCAAACAGGACTTGAAAAACCAGTTAACGTTGTCCCAAAACCTAGTTTAGCTATCGTAGATGACGGTGAAGCATTCAATGTAACTTGGCTCTCTCCTAGGAAATGAGTTAAACATTTAGTATGTGCAGCAGATTCACATATTCCATACTTTTTGAAAAATCGGTGACTTCCAGTAACAATTTCTGGTTTTGAATACAATTGAATCTTCTCTATCCAAGTATATTTTTCTTCTGGTAAATCTCTCTCAATTACTTCTCCATGACGCATTCCACCAGCTACACCTGTGAGAGAAATTTTTTTACTAGTCGGGAGGATACCCCAGCCAACTCGAAAAATGCCCTGGCTAACGCTTTATCAACTTGATGTGGCAAGATATACCAATACCATGTAGGAAGTGTTTTCGTTGTCCCAGGTAAAGGGGGAAGTAATTCATAAGGGCCTTCTATTTCAATCCAAATATGGGACATCACGACATGGCCAATACTAAGATAGTCTAGAACCATCTTATTACAGTTTTGTACCATCAATAAAAGGACAGCTTTACCATTATCGTGGATCTTGACTTTCCATTTGGTGGGGATATTTCGCTGGGCGATATCCGGATCAACATAGTATCTGGAGAACATTTCATTCACATCGTAGATATCCATTAGACTCGTGACAGCAAGTTTCCCAACTTCCATTAAAAATAACTCCGGCCGTTTGTGAGATCCCCATGTGTGGAAAACCTGAGTTGATTATACGATTCATAATCAGTAAGCATAAAACGACCTGTTGCCAACCATATACGAAGTAATATCCAGAGTCGGAGTAGCCCCTACCGAGCCAGAACCGACTATTAATTTGGAATTGTGTGCATTTGCTCTTCAGGCTCTGGAAGCGTAATCCCGGGCACTATGTGGTTTGACTTGGTTTTAAAGGATAAGTTAACTATTCCCTGAATTCCAACTCAATCCGCCCATCATTAAATACGCGTGCCGCCTTAAGGATCGTCTGTAACTGTGCCTTCTGTTGACGGGCATCCATTCCCTGGAAAGCTCTTAAAAATGAGCTAATGGTCTGGGGGAGTTTCTCAGCAAGAGTTGTACGGTCCTGTTCTTTTTCCAACCAATTTTTAAGTTCATTCCGGGTCGTTTCAAGCTTGGCATTCTTCTCCCGCTCTAGCTTGTTCGCCCGGTCGAATTCCACTTCACTAAGTATTTTACGCTTTAATAAATCATCTAGTCGTTTCAGAAAACTAGAATCAGATGCTGTTAACTGTTTCTCGATTTCCTGTAACTCAATCTCGCACGCTCTAATCTTTTCCTGGTCAGTTGCTGCCAGATACTGAGCAACAAGTTTAGAATCGGAAAATTGCCCAAGATATTCAAGGATCGATTTCTCCAGTTTTGTCGCTGAATGCCCATTATAATATGCACAGAGACCCCGGGAATGCATCGCCCGGGAACAGTAGTAGTTACGATAACGTTTCCCATTATGAGTTGCGCCAACTTTCCCCGACATAGGACCCCCACAATGACCACAACGGGCAATCCCGCTTAATATATACACACTAGCATGAGTCTGTCCGCGAGGTGAATCCCGCCTGATTTTTAGGTGCTCTTGGAGATGATGCCAT
>DEUU01000351.1:0-577 GCA_002362735.1 Dehalococcoidia bacterium UBA3254 | reverse complement strand
GCGCGAGGTGAATCTCGCCTGATTTTTAGGCGCTCTTGGAGATGATGCCATTCATCCTGGGTGATTATGGGAGGGAAGAAATCCGGGACCTTGGTCTCCTGATTAACCGGGTTACCTTTTCGCGGCCTTCTACCATAAACAAGAGTACCCATAATAGCCGGGTTCTTAAGTATTTGTTGTACGGTGTAAGCAGCGAAAGGTCTTCCTTCGCGTGCCCTGTACCCTTTTTCTGTCAACCGGTCTCCAATAGCTTTATATCCCAAATTCCCGTCAATGGCTAACCTTACCATTTCTCTCACGACAGGACCCTCATCCGGATCAATCTCCCAACGAACAGTTACCATACCCTGGTTTATCTCCCGGATTGGTCTTAACCCATAGGGAGGTCTGGCTGCATGAACCCCTTTGGCAATAGCTCGACCCATATTCGCTCTTACCCTCTCTGATGTCCGGCGGCTTTCGGCACCAGCTACTCCGGCTTTCACAAGTAGTATCAGCTCTTCGCTGATATCTTCATCGGTAGCTACCACTTTGATACCATTTTCTTCCAATTGCCAATATCGACGCAATATCTCCC
>DEUU01000445.1 GCA_002362735.1 Dehalococcoidia bacterium UBA3254 | reverse complement strand
CCACCAGAATCAAGCCGACGAAAGTCAACCAGAGATAAGGTGCCGTTGCCCGCATCACGTTTCCAACGGAGTACTTACTGTATATTTCAGGATGCATATCGGTAAGTGCCTTGGTAATGAAGAGGTGAGTCCCGAATGGCGGGGTGATAGTGCCAATGCACAGACAAATCAGCATTATCATGCCGAACCAGGTCAGATCCCAGCCCATCGAAAGAATAGTAGGCAGGAGGACCGGTAGAGTTAACAGGGTAATCGAGGCCATATCAATAAAGCAACCCAATATCAGGAATATAATGATGATGATAGTCATGGCGATCCACTGTGACCCCACACCCCCCATAAACTCGTTAATGATCCTGTCAACACCCAGATTGCTGACCAGGTAACTCAGAGTCAAAGCGGCAATAATAAGCATAAAAATGAAACTGCTCAGCCGGACCGTACCCTCCATTATTTGTCTTAAGACTTTCCAGTTCAGCTTCCTGTAAACAGCCGCAATGATAAAGCAGAACACCGCCCCTATGCCAGCCGATTCGGTGGCAGTGCAGACGCCAGCATATATTGAACCCAGAACAACGATAATCAGGACGATGATGCTCCAGGTCTTACCCAGAGAGCGGATTCTTTCTTTCCAGGTCACGCCGGGCAGAGCAGGAGCCAGTTTGGGATTCCGGATGCAGACAAACACGATGTAAATCATGAAGATGAGACCCAGAACAATGCCCGGTAAAATACCGGCGATGAAAAGTCTGCCTATGGATTCCTCAGCCAGAACGCCGTAAAGGACCAGGGGCAGACTGGGCGGAATAATCTGACCGAGGGCGCCCGAGGCTGTCACGGGTCCCAGCAGCAAGCTGGTATGATAATTTCTTTTTTTCATTTCCGGTAAGGAGACTGAACCAATGGTTGCCAGAGTCCCGGCCCCTGAGCCGCAGACCGCGCCAAAACCCATGCTGGCGGCCACGGCGGAAATGGCCAGAGCTCCAGGCACCCGGTTGAACCATTTTCCTAAAGTATCGAACAATTCGGCGCCGATACCTGTGACGGCTAATACCTGCGCCATGAGAATAAAGAGGGGTAGCGCAACGAAAGAGAACTCCTTGAGACTGCCGAAGATAACCACGCCGGCGGCCCCAAGGGTTCCGTTTAAACCCAGAACTGCGATCAGTCCGCCAAAAGCTACCAGCCCAAGGCTAAAAGCCACCGGTATTCCGGCAAACAGCACTATCAGCAGAACCGCAAATACCAAGATGATTAAACCAAAACCTTCCATATCCCTCCCCTGACCGTTAATAAGTAGTCAGTAATTGCATTATTTGGCTGACGCCGGCAAACGGCTGCTTCTGAGATTAACGATGTCCCTGATCAAGGAAGCTACTCCCTGGAGAAATAAGGCAATAAATCCCAGCGGGATAAACACTTTTACCACTGTCATAGGGACCTGGACATCGCTATAGTAACCGCCCATTTTGACGGAATACCAGAAGGTGTTCCACGCGGCCCCTACAAACCCAATGTAAACGATGAGACAGATAACACTGATAATAACGGCCATGACCTTCTGTTTTCCTGGAGAGAGACGGGTAATAAATGAATCCACGTTGACATGGGCTTTGACCTGAAGGGCATAACCAAATGTCAGCATAGTCCCGGCAATCAACAACACCGTGCTCATATCCAGACTCCAGGTGAACGGTTGCCGGAAGATATATCTGGCGGCAACCTCCACAAAAATGACCACGGATAGCACCAGATATATCGTTCCCCCCACCATGACTCCTGAATAATAGTTCAGACGGTCAATTGCATGTAGAAATGAATTTTGCCCGGTAGCCCCTAATGTCTGGTTTTCACTTAACTTCATACTTCTTCAAAACATCCATCAACTTCTGGCCCAGGGCGCCGGTCGCTGCCAATTTTTCAGAATAGACGGGATTTACTCTCTTGAACCATTCAGCCATATCTGCTGAAGATACTTTGTTAGTCTTAATTAAACCTTTGTCCGATAAATCTTTAAGAATGCCATTATCAATGTTTTCCATAGTATCAAACAATTTAGCGCTGTACGGCTGGGCAGAATCTATCATCATCTTCTGCTCATCAGGAGTCAGGCTCTTCCAGGCATCCTGATTGATAGCCACATTATTGGCATTCATGGCAATACCGGCTTCCAGCACGCCGGGTAAAACCTCATAGAGTTTCGATGATTTATAGGTGCTGACGGAAGTAAAACCGGCATCTACCGTTTTTCTCTGGGCGGCGGTATAAAGCTCACCGGACGACATGGTCACCGGCTTACCTCCCCAGGCGGTTACATATAGACCTTCGTTGGCACTGGGCACTCTCACGAGCTTGCCTTCAAAAGCCGACGGCGATGTGACAGGCTGGGGGAAAAACCACTCTACTCGACCTACAAAGACCCACCAGAGAGGCAAAATATTAAATTTGGCAAATTCTTCGGCTTGAATGGCATGGATTGCGGGATCGTTCCAGACTTGCCGGTAATTTTGCATAGTGATGCTTGGGGAAGCGGGAAGAAAGGTAGTGACCGGGAGTTGACCGGCGAAATAAGTGGGTACCAGGTAACCTAACTGGATGGAACCGTTAGAAACGGCCTCCAGAATCTGGCTTCCCTTGAAGAGTTGCTCGGATGAGTAGACCTGAATCTGGATTCTACCGTTCGATTTTTGACCGACTTCAGTAGCCCAGTCTTTCATAGCGACAGTCCGGGGATCGGTATCTACAAATTGAACGCAGAATTTCCAGTTCAGGACTTTTCCGGCCGGAGCTGAGGTTGTGGCTGGAGTGGTCGAGGTAGGAGCAGTAGTAGTTTGAGTTGGAGCAGTGGTAGTTTGGGTTGGAGCAGGTGCCTGAGTGGTTGGGGGTGCTGAAGTTTGATTTGAAGAACAGGCAGTGAAGCCGCCGATCAGGGATATCAACAGAAATATTGATATCGCCAGATACCATCGAGTTCTCATAGATTCTCCTTTGGAATTATTTTTCAAGGTCCTCAGATTTGAACCTTCATTAACCTAATTTTACATGTCTTCAGCCTCAGAATCAAGCGAGATCCCCCGTAGTGCCCATGATTGCGATCATGATTATTCTTACCAGACGGTTGAAAGTTTTCTGCATTTTTGACAATCGTACTATGGGGATAGTAAAATATAGCTCAAATGAACCCGGCTCTGATTCCACGAGGGGTTCGAAAATAAGGTTCCTGATCGAAATTCTGATTCCCAGGACATTTCACCTGAATGGTTCCAGGAAAAAGGAACTCATTTTTTAAAAACAAATTGATGAATAAGGAGAACTGATCATGGAAGGAAAGCTAACAGGAAAATGTGCTGTGATAACTGGTGGCGGAGGAGGGCTGGGCAGAGCCGCAGCCATGGCCTTTGCCGCCGAAGGCGCTAAAGTAGTCGTTGCGGACCCGGGGACTTCTCGTGGCGGCGAAGGCACAGATAAAGCTCCTGCCCAAAAAGTGGCTGATGAAATTAAAGCGAAGGGCGGTACGGCGGTCCCGTGCTTTAACTCCGTCTCCGATTTTAAGCAGGCTGAAGGGATTATCAATTGCTGCGTAGAAAATTTCGGACGGATCGATATTCTGGTCAACCTGGCAGGTATTCTAAGAGAGAGAATGGTCTGGAATCTAACTGAGGAAGATTGGAACCTGGTCCTCAGCACTCACCTTAAAGGGACCTTCCTTTGCTCTAAATTTGCCGCCGGGATAATGAGAAAGCAGCGTTATGGACACATTATTAATGTAACCTCCGAAGCCTGGTTAGGAGTGACCGGACAGGCTAACTATTCCGCCGCTAAGGGTGGCATTGTCAGCTTTACCAAGTCTATTGCCAAGGAACTGGGACCCTCCGGCGTCACAGCTAATGCTATTTCCCCACTGGCAGCGACGCGGCTTACAATGACGGAACAGGTCGTTTTCGGCTTAAAAAAACAGCTTGAGCTGGGCGCCATTACAAGAGCCTTTTATGATGCAGCCATGAATATGAGCGGCCCTGAATTCGTGGCTCCTTTGCTGGTCTACCTGGCTTCGGATAAAGCCTCCAATATCAACGGCCAGGTCTTCTTTATTACCCGCGGAAAGGTAGCGATTTATGCCGATCCCGTCGAATCCAAGACCATTTTCAAGACCAATGCCGATGGTCTCTGGACGGTAGACGATCTGGAGAAATTCATCCCGGATTCTTTACTGGTGGGTTATGTTAATCCTGCCCCACCCCAAGCGCCCAAAGAGCAAAAATAGCTTTTTGTCACCCCAGATTTCTCTGGGGTCCAGTCCAGATGGAATTGGGAGGATCCAAGCATCGATTATTATGGGATAGCCTCTGCGAGGCTACTGGATTCCGGTTCAAAGCCTGTCCCGTACTTGATACGGGATCCGGAATGACAAAGTTAGAAGAGACAGGAGGTAATTAACAATGTCTGAACAGTCCTTAATGGACCAGGCTCAAGGATTAAAGGATATTTTAGGCAAGGAGCTTGCTCCCGAAGTATTTGATGTTGAAAAAGGACATATCCGTCTGTTCGCTCAGGCGATTGGAGATCCCAACCCGCTTTTCACCAACCTGGAATATGCCCGTAAATCCCGCTACGGCAATATCATCGCTCCTCCCACATTTCTGATGGATAAAAGTATGAATACCATGGCCTACATAATGATGGCGAAAAAACCTGCCGGCACCGGTTTCCTTAACGGGGGTGCAGAAGTGGAATATTTTAAACCGGTAAAGGCAGGCGATACAATTACCTCAACCGTGAAACTGGTTGATTTGCAGGAAAAGACCAGCCGGAGAGGCAAACTGTTATTCATGACAGCAGAATGGACCCACCGCAATCAACATGGCGAAGTAGTGACCCGGTGGAAGAACACGTTCATCGCGCCCGAGGAAAACAGGAGCACGAAATGACGAAACAGATTTATTTTGAAGATGTCAGCATAGACCAGACGTTGCCGGTCTTAAAGAAGCATCCCACCACACGGCAGTTGGTCCAGTGGGCGGGCGCTGCGGAAGAATTCTACGAGCTGCATTACGATAAGGAATTCGCCATTTCCAAAGGATTTCCGGGGGTGATTGTACACGGGCAGTTGATGGCCTCCTTTCTGGCCCAACTGATAACCGACTGGGCAGGAGACGAAGGCTCTTTAAAGAAATTCAAGGTCAGTTATCTGTCTATAGTCTATCCGGGATACGATCTATTCTGCAAAGGGACCGTCACCAAAAAGTCAGTTGAGAATGGAGAAAACCTGGTAAACTGCGAAATCTGGATGGAAAAAGAAGGCGGAGAAAAAGTCCTGGCAGGCGAAGCAACTGCCAGTCTTCCAAAAAGGTAAAAATGAGGAAATTTTAAGAATTTATTTTAGGCAGGTCATATTATGACAGAAATTCAAGAGAAGGAAAATTCAAAGCCCTACCGTGTTCTGGATTTAACTGAGGGCGGCTGTATGATAGGGGGAAAACTCCTGGGTGATCTGGGAGCAGATGTCATCCAGATTGAACCTCCAGGAGGCAGTCAGTCTCGTATTGCTCCTTTCTATAAGGATATCAAAGACCCCCAGAAGAGTCTCTTCTGGTTCGCCTATAATACCAACAAAAGAGGCATTACCCTGGACTTGACCCAGGTCCCTGGAAGAAACCTCTTCAAAAAGCTGGTCAAGACAGCCGATGTCATC
>DEUU01000221.1 GCA_002362735.1 Dehalococcoidia bacterium UBA3254 | reverse complement strand
CCTGGTCCTCATCGCCGTAATGGCGCTGCCAATGGCAGTATTAGCTCAAGAATCTGATACTGGAGATTCCACCGTAACAGGAGATGTTGGATCCTATTATACTATTGTAGTTCCAGCCACAATTGATTTTAACACGTTGAGTCTGTCGGGCGAAAATTCAGGAGAAGTCGTTCTCTCGGTTGCAACTAACGATCTTACTCAAACTACAGTCACTATCACCGCCCAGGATGCTGTCAACGCAGGCGTACTTACATCCGGTTCAAACACTCTGAGCACCGCACTCCGACTGCAAGTTACCGGCCAACCCGCCGTTCCATTTACGAATACTGACCCAATAACATTAATCACGGATGCTTCACTTTCATCAAACGGTGATGAAAAGATATGGGGCGATGCCTCCAATTTAACCTTCATTCAGCCAGCATTCACAGCTGTTGCAGCCTCCGATTACACTACTACGATCACATTTACTGCAACTTTTAATTAATACCGGGGGGCTGACTTTTTTAAAGTCAGCCCCATAAACTCAAAATAATAAGGTCGTTATGTTTAAAATATTAATACGCATAAATTGTCTCATAATCCCTGTTCTGGTTTGTGCCCTTCTAATATCTCCAGTTATGGCGTTAAGTGTTGGTCATATTGGAGGGAAAGGCCTTAACCCAGAAGTTGAACCGGGCGAACAATATTCTCAAAGACTATCTGTAAAAGTAGCAGAAAATGATGCGCCAACGGATGTTCTGATAGAAATTTTGGGTTATCGGGACGGAGATAGCGGAGTTGAACCTGTATCAATCCTAGATGATACTAATAAATATTCTGCTGTCGGTTTCATTGAACCAAAAACCACAACGGTGCATTGTGAACCGGGAGACAGCAAAGAAGCGATAATCAATATAAATATACCACCTGATGCTGCTAGCGGTGGAAGATATGCCGTTATTCGCTTCTCAACAGTTCCAAAGAATGGCAATAGCATAGGTATTATTTCAGCAATAGTTCTTCCTCTTAAATTTACTATAGAGGGTGATACACTAATACATTCTGCGAATATTGTTGGATTGAATGTAAATAAAACCGTAAGCGGACAATCTATAGAATTATTTACAGCCGTTAAAAATACCGGGACTCATCATTTCAATATGAAAGGTCAAATAGAAATTAGAGACCCATCTGACAAATTGATTGATACTATATACTTCAACTCATTTTCTCCTATCCCTGAAAGTATTAAAAATGTTAAAACCGTCTATTTACCTAAGCAAGAACTCCCTCTTGGCACCTATTCCCTTAAATCTAAAATTATGCTCGAAGACGGAACCGTCCTGGACGAAGCTGAAGGCAGCTTCGAGGTAAAGGCGCCTTATATTCCGCCGCCGCCCCCCGCCTCGGTTAATTTGAAACCCTCTAGCGCCGCGACGCTGCAAACGGATGACGGACGGATTATTATTAACTTCCCTCAGGGGTCGGTATTGGGTGAGGCCAAAGTTTCCTTGCAAAGCTATCCGCCGGAGCAGTTGCCGTCGCCTCCAGCGGGTTTATCGACAGCAACAACCTGTTTTAGAGTAGACGGCCTGAACGGTCTTCTCACTAAAGAAGCCAAGGTGACCGTGAAATACTCTTCCGCCGACTTGCAGAAAGCCGGTGGAGATGCTTCCAAACTGCAGTTAGCACGCTGGGATGAAGCCTCAAATGAATGGACTATTTTAAAGACCAGTGTGGATAAACCGACTATGACACTCACCACCAGTACTAACCAGTTCAGCCTGTGGGCGGTTATGGTGGGAACGCCGATGGCAGTCTCGACCAATCCATCTGCTTCACCAGTGAATTCTATGTTATTCGTTATTATTGGTTTGGCGACAATTGTAATAACTGTCGCGGTTATTTTGGTTATCCGTAAGCGTAAAGGCTAATTTTTTGATCTATGAAAGACCGTTTTCGGTCTTCAGGAAAGGCAGCTTGATGAAAAAATGTTTTCTAGCGGCTCTAGCGATGGCCTGCCTCCTTCTATCTGCATCGCCGGTTTTTGCTCAGTCCCGGACAACTGAGATAACCGGTAATGTGCCTTTTGCGATTTTCAATATTACAGTGCCTCCCACCACTCTCACGAGTACAAGCGCCACTGTCAATTGGCAAACCAATGCCGGAGCTTCATCACAGGTCTTTTGCGATCTCGCCAGCCATTCGAACGCTGCTGACTATTCATATTCAACTATTCTGGAATCCGCTGAGATTGAATCTCATAGCCAGACCATAACCGGTCTCGCAGCGGCAACTACCTACCACGTCAGAGTCCAGTCCATTTCGTCAAGCTTCGGTACAATCACTTCAGATGATCTGACTTTTGTTACCAGAAGCGCTTCAATTAGCGGAGGAGGAGGTGGCGGTGGAAATGGAAGTGGAGACACGAATAATAATGATGATGATAAGGATACCAGTAACCGTATTTACGTTTACGAGTATTTGGATTCAATCGGTAATTTTACACAGGATTTGTCCGCCCGGTCCCCGGATTCCGTTTGTACCCTGATTATCCTCAAAGGAACTACAGCCAGAGCTCCGGACGGGTCGGCTCTCAAGTGGCTCAGCATCACCCCGGTGGCCAAAACAGGTCAGATTTCTACTCAACCGGAAAACGGATTCTCTTTAGGTTCGAATTACAATTTACAGCCAGAAGGCGCTACTTTCAGCCCGGAAATTATTGCAGATTTCAACTATTTGGACTCCCAGGTTCCCGCTGGAGCCAGCGAAAATGATCTGGTCATTGGCTATTGGGACTCCGAGGCCAATCAGTGGGTACCTTTAACCGATTGTGAAATAGATCCCGAGAAGAATGTAATAAGCGCCCAGCTGAAACATTTCAGTATATATTCAATACTGGCAATTCCTCCCAGGGTAACAACCTTTTCAATTGGCAAATTAAATATCTCGCCTGCCGAGGTTAAGCCCGGAGAATTGGTTACCATTACTTCGGTAGTCACCAATACCGGGGCTGTCCCCGGAGATTATAACGTATCGTTAGTAGTAAACAATAACACCGTCAAAACCCAAAAGGTCAGTCCTGAGCCGGGTAGAAGCCTGCCGGTCTCCTTTGGTTATTCACCTACAGCCGCAGGTACATATCAGGTGAAAGTTAATGGGCTAACTGGATCTTTCAAAGCGGTTCTCCCACCGGAAATACCAGGTATAGTCTTGAGTGACCTCACAATTTATCCTCTGGAAGCCAAGGTAGGACAAGAAGTTGATATCAGCGCTAAAGCCACTAACCGGGGAAGTACTGGCTTATCTTACCGTCTCAATCTGATGCTTAACAATCGGCTGGCTGAAAGCAGGGAGATTTCTATTCCTGCCTATTCATCTATTCGTGTTAATTTTAAGGTCACTCCTAAAATCGCCGGCACCTATAGTGTATCAATAGAAAATTTAAGCAGTGTTTTCAAGGCAATCGTTCCTCCTGCCATGGCGGTATTCACTTTGAGCGATCTCGTAGTTTCACCCTCGCCGGCAAGAGTAGGAGAAGATATCAATGTCCGGGCTTTTATCAGCAATTCCGGAGACATGCCGGGCGCTTATCAGATCCAAATTAAACTGGACAACCAGGTGGTTAAAACGGATACAGTCTTGCTGGCTGGCCGAGCTAACAGGGAGATAGACTACACAATCAAGCCGGGCTCGGGCGGCACTCATGTCATCTCCATGAACCAGCTTTCATCCGAACTCCAGGTACAGGTGCCGGGAGTCGCTCCCTTCTACTGGCCACTTCTAATTGGAATGTGTGCCTGCGTCGCTACGGCAACGGTAATCATGGTTATTAGAACTGGTGCCCTTAAAAAATATGGTATTTATCGATAGTCTTTTTAACTATTATTGACCGTCTTTAAACCCATTTTATATAAGAAAATGATATTTTTAACATAAACATAAGATGCTTTTTTCTGCTCTTCGACGAGGAGAAGTATATGGTACTTCGAAAAAGAATTAATGTTAACTTAGACCATGATGAAATCATGACCGCCGATGATGTAGCTAAATTTCTGAAGGTAAGTGTCGGCGCCGTCCGGCACTGGACACGCGAAGGCAAATTAAGAGGCTACAAAATGGGATCGACTGGTGATTGGCGATATCTCAAGGGGGATATCATTGATTTCCTCATGAAATAGAAGCGACTGCTATGAAATCAAGATAAACGTTCACTTTCCATGCAGGCTGTTTTTATGATTCTGAATACCTGTCTCTATTTTAAACTATTGAATGAGATGAATTTGACACGAGACGGAAGGGACTCCGAAGTTTTCTGGTGAGGGTGCAGGGATTCGAACCCTGGACCAGAGCATTAAGAGTGCCCTGCTCTACCAACTGAGCTACACCCCCCAAAGCGAATCCAACCAACGGTGGGCTTCGTATTTACCGCTCATAATTGTATCATTACGCACTCTGATTTGACAAGCAGAGCCGGGACTAAAATAGGATCTTCTCATAATTGTGTTTGCGAGGAGCGAAGCGACGAAGCAACATCCTGACTTTGGATCGGGGATGGCTTCGGAGTGAGAGAAGATCCTCGCCACGACAGATTATCACCTCTTTCGCGGGTAATACAACCAGGAAGCCTGAAAATGAAAAGGCTCTGGGACTAAAAAACTTCCGTATGCGGATTGATCTGACTTTTCCCAAACACCGTGTCAATATAGTCCCAACCGATTCTCAGGTGAGATAGATCAACAGCGGCAGCGAATGGTCGATCAGTTTTGCCATGAATACTG
>DEUU01000005.1 GCA_002362735.1 Dehalococcoidia bacterium UBA3254 | reverse complement strand
CCGGCATAGATATGGAAAATTTCTACCCAGATCGGCGCCGGGTAGACATTTTTGTCAAACATCAAAGTCGGTACGGCTATCCTGCCCCGGTGATACGGAAATATTCGATCGGTGGCTAAAGTCAGATTGTTGACTAATCCCCGGTACTCTCCCTTTCCAGATTGGTCCTGTCCAATCTTATCAAGGGAAAATGCAGGAGGCGCGGAGGTCTGGCGGGTAGTATCGATCGCATATTTTGGTGTTAAAGCAATTACCATCTCTATAATAGGCAGATCAGGATTATTAATCTTAGTATACAAATCGGGATTATGAGCTACATCGCGGGGTACCCACACTGCCGTAGGTTGTTTTGCGATATATTTTTCAGCCTTCTCACCCTCTCCTAACCAGATCTCCACCTCGCCTCCTAGAGAGGTGTTATCATGAGGATTGCTTCCGATGAACATGAACAGCTCATCAAAATCAGGATGCGTATGCTGCATCCCGTTTTTAGCTATAGTGTTGTCTTCTTTACCCTCTATAAAACTTGGTAATTCGCCGGGAACTCCCGACCCGGACCCTGGCGCAAAAGCATGAAAAGTTTCGACCCAGAATTTTGCTTCCGGATAGACTTTGTCGTCATACAATAAAGAAAAATCAGCCATTTTCCCGCGAAAAGAGGGGCGTACCAGCTCAGTCCATAGCCTTAAGTCATTGACGTACTTAGCATATTTTCCCATTTATTATCTACCTCCTTTTACTATTTTGATGTTAAGCAGAGTAGTTTCACTTGACGAAAACTGATGATAAATCCAATGATCTACTTGCAGCGACAAAACAACGAAAAAGGACAGGTTATAATACTGAACGCTGTGCGGATATTATGCAATTATAATTACTTTGGCACTGCCAGTCAACGATCTAAAAGCAAACAACAATCGGAATAATTAGATAGGGGATTGGTCAAATATTTTATAAATATTACTGGTCTATTTTAGATAAATAGTGTCTGTCGGGACCGGTCGGACATTTCCAGCATATTAGCGACTCCGCAAGATTTTTCCACTCCGTCAATAAGGTCATCGGCCCTTATTTCCATCACTTCCATGCTCATCTGGCAAGGCCATAACTTGACACCTAACTCAATTGCCGTATTCCGAAGCTCTTCCAAAGGCGGTATTTTATGATTCTTCATCATTACTTTAAACATCCAGCGCCCGATACCGCCAAAATTAAAGCGGGAAGGCCCAATGCGATTGATACCGCCGCGGTTCAACAAACCCATCATACGGCCGAATAGACTTTTTCCAGTCAGATTCCCTTTTTGAATGGCTTTTAAACCCCAGAAGGTAAAAAACATATTCGTCTCTTTCCCGGCCGCGGCTGCCCCAACGGCGATGTTAAAGGCAGCCATCACTTTATCCAGGTCACCGCTCATTACAATAATGGTCGTCCCATTATTACTCTCCATGCCAAAATATCCTCCCAAGAACTTGATCTTTATCAAATATCCAGATCAACCTGGCCCAACGTAAAATAAAAAGTAGTTCCCTTTTCCACCACCGACTCAGCCCAGATACGACCACCATGACGATGTATCACCCTTTGCACCGTGGCTAATCCGATACCGGTGCCCGGGTAGTCTTTACTGGAGTGCAGCCTCTGGAAAGGATGAAAGAGTTTATCTGAATACCGCATATCGAAGCCGACGCCGTTATCCCTGACGAAATAGATCTGCGAACCATTCTCAGTCCTGACTCCTACCTCTATCTGAGTTATGGAACATCGTGCCGTATATTTCCAGGCGTTCTCCAGTAAATTATTTAGTGCGATTCTTAGAAGTGCCAGATCTCCATTGACCATTAGATCGGGCGCAATTATTATCTCAACTTGTCGCTCGGGGTGATTCCGCTGCATTTCCTCAATGATTGATCGGGCCAGATTGCTTAAATTAACCTTATCCCGATGCATTTCAGCCCGGCTGATGCGGGATAATTTCAGAATATCATCAATAAGATGAGACATGGTCTGGCTAGCAGTTCGGATCCGATTCAAATAATCTTTACCGGCCTCTTCCAGCTTATCTCCAAATTCTTCTAATACAGCTTCGCTAAATCCATCCATAGTCCTTAAGGGCGCTCGAAGGTCGTGGGAGACCGAGTAGCTAAAGGCTTCCAGTTCTTTATTGGCATTCTCCAATTGCTGTGCATACACATGTAAGGCTTCTTCCGCCTTCTTGCTCTCCGAGACGTCTTTATAGAATACCGATACTCCATCCGGGGTTGGGAAAACCCGGATTTCTACCCATCTGGCGAAACCGGCATGATATGAGGTCAAGGTCACAGGTTTCTTCGTACGGATTACCTGCTCATACTGGCTGATGGTCTTGTAGGATTCTGCATCTGGATATAATATCCTCACATCTTTGCCGATAAGGTCTTCACGACTTGCGTTCTGGAGGAGTTCAGCATTGCTGTTCACGTAAGTATAGCGCAAATTGACATCAAAGCTCACAAAGGCATCGGGCATGCTTTCCAGTATGCCGGTCAACCTCTGCTCGCTTTCTCTAAGGGCTGCTTCGGCACGGTTTCGTTCCGTAACATCATTCATCAGACATAGCCGCGCTGGACGTCCATCGAAGGTAATCGAGCTGGCTGTCACCTCCATCTCCATCAAGATCCCATTTTTCCCAAGGTGACGGACAATGCCAACCCTGGCTCCATAAAGTCCCTGGTGCTGACGGATAGTTTCGATTGCTCTGGCATGCTCTTCCGGCAAACGGATATCCAGAACAGTCATAGCCAGAAATTCTTCTCGTGACCAGCCATAGTGATGTGCTGCAACATCGTTCACCGCCAGGAAACACAGCGTTTTTTCGTCAAATACAAACATCGGATTAGGGTTAGCAGAAAAAAGCAGGCGATACTGCTCTTCGCTTTGCCGCAAGTCTCCTTCGACCTTTTTGCGCTCGGTAATCTCCTCTTTAAGTCTAATATTTACCGTTCCCAGATCAGCATTAAGTTGGAGGGCATTTTTTTCGCTTTGCTTCAAGTTACGGTACAAAATGTCCTGAGGCTTCATCAGGATGGTTTCCAGTAAGGCAACGTAAACCAGGTAGAACGAGGTAATTTGAAAGAAATGACCTACGGCATTAGTTACACCGAACGGATCGGTATAGAGAGTAAAAGCCAGTCCTGTGGCGATAAAAAAGACAATGGCAAGAATGAAAAATCTGAACACCTTGGCATCAAGTGCCCTGCGATTGATAAACAGTAAACCTGCGGCTCCTGCCAGGAGGAAGCAAATAAGATAATCGCTGATTACCTTAAAAGATGTTAACCCCACCCCTTCAATATAGGTAACCGGAAAATTCTGCCAGTAAAAAATCGATAGCAAAAGGATCACAGTCACTAATGCATACGCGGCAAAAGTAACTGTTGTATTCAGTTTGCGTTTGATGAACAGGGGAGCGATCACCAGTGAAAAACTTAGAAAGTATCTGCTGACAATATACAGGGTAGGACCTAAATTGCCATATTGAGGAAAGACGCCCATGCCCCTATTACCAAGCAAATGAAGGGCATCCCAAAAAGCAAAGAAAAGGAAAGCTACGCCGACGAAAAGGTAGAAATAGTTATCCAGAAGATGCCGGCGGTTCCAGACTACTACAAACACTCCAATGGCTATAAAAACGGTAGCCCCGTCAGCCAAACTGTGGAAAAGTGGGTAGTTGAACCGGCTTAGAATATATAAGCCGACAATGACAGCAATCAGTATCACAACCGTAGTTATGTATTTTGTTTTGGTAGGCGAGTTACTTTGGGAGACGTGAAAGTTGTACAAGCGTTGAGTCAATTTCTTGCCCCTATTCTAAAACTGTTTAACTCAATCATTCAGATTTAATCATGAAACAGGATTGACTGCCGGATATTTTTGCTATTTACCATAATATTAGTCCATTTTACTATTTTGTAATTAAACAGGTCAAAATAATTAACTGATTCAATAAAAAACCCATCGAGATGGTTTCAAATGAGCCAAATAGTCTTAAACCTGAAAATCGAGTACATCAAATTCTTCCTTCAACGATATATTTTATTATTAATATCAACATTATTCTGTATCTCCAGATAGTCCTTTCCACGGTTGTTTAAATCTGAAAAATGAAATACCAAAATGAATAGGGAGACTGATAACGGGTAAACGCCACTTTCAGCCTAGGCTCAATTACGAGGGAATAATCACCTGATCTGATACCCATAAAAGAAAAAGCTAAAATAACGTTTCTCGGAGGTCATCATATGAAATCTTTTAATCGATTTTCAATCAAAATGATCATTATCACGGCATTTATTATCATCGTTGTAGCTATTGGAGCCAGCACATTACTGTCCCAAACTCCACTTCCGCCCGGCCCTGCAACCAACATCGGTTCCAGTTTCAATCCCACACCGCCACCGATAACTTCAACCAGAGCCTCACCTTCTCCTTCTACGGATATCCCTCCTGAAGTTATCCAATATGCTAAGGACTGGCCTTTACCTAACCGGGATTACGGCAGCACTCGCGCTAACAAGGACGCTACCATCAACTCAGGCAACGTCAATAGTTTAGGGGTTGCCTGGCAAATGCCAATCCAGGGTTCCTCAGACTGGGGAGGAGCTGCCACGAACCCCATCATTATGGGTAATAATATTTATTTCCAGGACCTGGGCTATAATATCTATTCTATCGATTTCAACTCTGGCAGCACTAAATGGGTACAAAAATTCAATAATTCTTATACGGGACCCAACGGTGTTTGTGTCGGTTGGAGTAAAGTCTTTGCTACCACTGACCTTTACAATCTGGCAGCCCTGGATGTCAGTACTGGCACAATGATCTGGAATGACAGAATATCATCAATTAGCCCATTTTTGAAAGTCAATGCTGCCCCCGTGCCTTATGGAGGTCTGGTCTACACTTCTGATACGTTTAATGATGCGTTGAATATTGGAGGCGGCATAGGTCACTTCTATGCGTTTGATCAATCGAACGGGGCTATGAAATGGGCATTTTCCGGGGTAGATACCCCGGATATCTGGGGGCACCCGGATATTAATAGCGGTGGAGGTGCCTGGATGCCTCCTTCGGTGGATACCAATACCGATAGGTTATATTGGGGAACCAAGAATCCAGGTAATGGCCAGGGCCCAAACGGTCCCTATTCTGGAACTCTTGAATTTCCTAATGGGTCTAGCCGACCTGGGGCTAACCTTTATACCAACTGCCTCATGGCTTTCGATGCGAAGTGCGGGAAACTAATCTGGTATAATCAGGCTTTTCCTCATGACCTTCTGGACCATGATTTCCAGAACCCTCCCATCTTAACCACCGCCAATTTTTTGGGTAAGAATACGGATATTGTAATCGGTTCCGGTAAAGGGGGTATTGTCTTTGCTTATAACCGTGCTAATGGCGGTCTTCTCTGGAACACTCCTGTAGGAAAACATCAATATGACAATCTCCAGATATTACCTGATAATCCGGACTTACAGATATATCCGGGAGCAATGGGAGGTATTCTGACTGCGCCTGCATGCGCTGATAACATAGTCTTCGTCCCATATTGTGATCTGTGGAGTAAATACACTTCAACCGGGTTGGCCGAGACCCAGTCTGTAAATGAAGGCACCGGAGGCTTAGCAGCTATTGATGTCAACACCGGAAGCATCCTCTGGAATAATACTCTTCCCAGTCTGTGTCTGGGCGGGGCAACGGTCGTTAATGACCTGGTCTTCACGGCTACTTTCGACGGCACGATATATGCTTTTAATGAAAAGAATGGTCAACAGGTCTGGACCTGGAAAGCTCCGGCCGGTATTACCGCCTGGCCGGCAGTTGCCAGGGATTCCATTATCTGGCCTTGCGGATATGGCAATAATCCCACCTTAATCTGCCTGCGTTTAGGCAGTGGTACTCCATCCACCCCAACTGCCACGACTACAACTCCACCTCAAACTGTTACGGTTACTACTACTTTGCCTCCAACTACCATCACTACTACTCCGATCTCGAATAATATTACGATTAATTATTTCATAAAACAGATTAATAACTTCAATATTACTAATCTCTGGCCAGGAACTACCACCTTCTATCCCAGCCGCCCACCCCATGGAAATATTGTCAATATTTTTGTCAATATCGATGTTAGTAATACGATCATCAATAAAACAGGCGCCATTCCTTCTGGAGGTTCTCTGGTCTTACAATGCTATGATAGCAACAGAAATATTATAGGTTATTATTGCATGGCGAAAGTTAAAGGTTTCGATCCAGGCCATAATGACTGGTTCTGGGCGCATTACAATCCGGATGGCACACAAGCTGTTGAAGGTAAATTAGACTATTGCATCAATTGCCACAGCCAGAGGAAAGATAACGATTATTGCTGGACAAGCCCTATTTCCCGGGCTACCAGCTTGCAACCCATTCCTGACCAGTTCCCTGAACCTCTGGTTACCCCATCACCAACTCCCACGCCTTTACCATCCGCCACTCCGATACCCACAATAATTACTCCTCAAGCGAATCCCTCCGCTTTGCCGTCTATCAGCGCTTCACCTTCGCCTTCCCTCAGTCCATCTCCTGTCCCATCACTTTTGCCGTCACCGAGTCCTTCGCCTTCTCCTTCAGTGAGCCCTTCGATCTTGCCTAGCCCCACTCCTTCTCCATCCGTCATTCCTTCCTTCCCCAGTTCACCTGCACCGTCCCCCTTCCCATCCATTTCTCCAACAACATCACCTATACCTACTATTACTGAGTCACCATCCCCATTACCTTCACCATCTCCTTCATTATTCCC
>DEUU01000147.1 GCA_002362735.1 Dehalococcoidia bacterium UBA3254 | reverse complement strand
CGATGGCTAAAGAAAGATGCTTGTCTGGTACGACGACCGTCGCGATATCGTTGTTTAACTCAACGTTTAAGACCTGAGCCGGACTCAGAGCGTTGGCGATAAAGACTGGGATGTCCTTATTCCAGGCTACGACGTCGATTTTTTCGCCATTTAGCTCATTGACGATATTCTGGATGCGGATGCCTCGTAATCCCACGCAGCATCCTACTGGATCGATGCCTTCCTGGCGAGCGGCTACCGCTACTTTACTGCGAAAACCGGCTTCCCGAGAAATAGATTTAATTTCTACAATCCCGTTAAAGACCTCAGGTACCTCAAGTTCGAATAACCTTCGTAACAAATTCGGATGGGATCTTGAAACAATGACCTTCGGGCCTTTTGGAGTACGCGCTACTTCAACAACATATACGCGGAGTCTCTGGCCTATCCGGTACCTTTCTCCAGGAGTTTGTTCGGTGGAAGGTAAAACTGCTTCAGTGCGGCCCAGATTAACAAAGACCTGTTTAGGTTCAGTTCGCTGGACCACACCGGTGATGATGTCATTGGATTTTCCGGCATATTCTTCAAAGATGGCACTGTGTTCGGCTTCGTGAAGGCGTTGCAGAATAACCTGCTTCGCAGTTTGTGCAGCGATGCGTCCGGCGTTGGCCGGTGTTGATTCTATCATCAGTAAATCATCCAGTTTGGCTTCCGGATTGACCTTTTTAGCCTGAGATAGAGTTACATCTTTCCGATCATCGGAAACTTTTTCCACCACCGTTTTTTCCGCCCAAACTTCAACTTTGCCTGTGGTAGGACTGATTTTGACGGCAATATTTTGATTCGGCAGGAAATGTTCCTTCCGGTAGGCTGACACCAATGCTGACTCAACCGCCCCCAGGACTACCTCTTTCGGTAAATTTTTTTCAGCGGAGAGTTGAGTTATGGCGAGCAGAAAATCGCTCTTCATTTTTAACCTGACCTCCAGCCAATGCAATATCGAGCAATTACCGTACTTAACATAAATTTATTTTACCCAATTAAAAAAGTGGGCATTTATTCCCACTTTTATCTATGAGAAGTATATCACATACGGAGAGGAAATTCAAACACTATATGGCAGGCCAGAAATTTACCAAAATAACCTTTCCTGACGTGTGCTAAAATGTAGATGATGGTAGAGCATAGCATCTGGCAAAACTTTGTACTTACTTTCGTGCCTCTGTTCATAGTCATAGATGCCATGGGTAATCTTCCTTTTGTCATATCCCTCAGTGATGAGATGTCTGCTCGCGAGCGCTCTGTAATGATCCGCAGCGCTGTGATAACGGCTACGGCGGTAGGTTTTTTCTTTCTCTTTTTGGGACAGCTGGTACTGAATGCGATGGGTATCTCCGTAGGTTCATTTGCGATTGGCGGGGGAATAATTTTGCTGGTCTTATCCGTGAACTATATGATCGGTAGTAAATCGACGGACATCATACGAGAGGAAATGGTGGCTGTGGTGCCCATCGGTACCCCTCTCACGGTCGGCCCTGCCACAATTGCCACCTTGCTTTTATTGGCAACCCAGTTTCCGATCTATTACGTGGTTATCTCATTTGTCTTGAATATTTTAATTGTCTGGCTGATTTTCAGGGCGAGTACTTATATCATGCGTTTTCTTGGACGAGGCGGTATCCGAGCGATTTCCAAAATATCCAGCCTGCTGTTGGCGGCTATCGCGGTCAACATGATTATCAAAGGATTGACTCTGCTGGGGGTTTTAAATCTTCCTTCCGTTTAGCCTCATTTGCGAATGATAAGATTTACCTTCTTTATCGGTCTGGTTACTCCCTTCAGAGGGTCGAGCATGCCGTCAAAAGTGCTTTTGAAAATTTTGGTCACGAACTCATTGATAGGAACGGTCGTTCCATTGAGATCTATAGATACTTTGCCGCCATCAATCGATAGATTTAAATCCTTTATTTTCCCCGTCCCTTCCAGAGATTCGATCATGCCACTGGCGGTATGATCGATGAATCCCTCTACAAAATAGTCCGTTTTGATCTGAATATCATTCACAGTGAGTGATAGATGAACCGTCAAGTTTCTCCTCCTTAAATATTCAATCCAACATCTCCTTATTATAGTATATTCAATCATCTAAGTTACTTTATCACCTTAATCAATATTCGGGATGAATAATTATCCCTTTCGGTAAATATAATGAATATTGGAGGAGAAAGATGTGACGGGGAAAGAGAATTTAAAAACCATACTCATAGCATTCATAGTCGTTTCCTTCATTTTATTAACCGGTTGCTTACTGCCATGGCCTGTGTCTGATTCTAAGTCCGTGTCCACCAGCAACTCCACAGCCCCGTTGTCCGCTTTTTCGGATGTCATTACCAGAACAATGCCTTCGGTGGTAGCCATCTCTACCGAGAGCGTTACTTATGATAGCTATAATCATCCTCAGACGTCAGGCAGCTCAGGTTCTGGCTGGATCATCGATAAAGCGGGTGATATCGTAACCAACAACCATGTCGTAGATGGAGCAACGTCTATTACGGTGGAATTATTCGATCATGTGGCGTACAGCGCCAAAATCGTTAGCACGGACCCGACGACTGATGTTGCTGTTTTAAAGATAGATACCGGAAGGGTATTACAACCTTTGCCCGTTGCCGATACTTCAAATTTGAGAATAGGTGATTGGGTGATCATTCTGGGTAATCCGCTGGGGCTGGGGATCAGCGCCAAGCAGGGGATTATCAGCCGTCTGGGCGTGAATATGTCTTCATCTCCGGACCAGATGTATTATAACCTTATCGAAACCAGCGCGGCTGTCAATCCAGGGAATAGCGGGGGCCCTATGATCAATTTAAATGGCGAAGTAATCGGCATCACCAGCCTGAAAATTGATTCCTCAGGTATAGAGGGGATGGGTTATGCTATCACGGTTGATGATGTGGTGCCGGTAATCCAGGTCCTAATTAAGGGGAACACCGTCATCCGTCCCTGGTTGGGGGCGAGTTTGGTCGGGGTGGACAGTGGTTTAACAAACGTCTTTAAACTGAATATCAGCTCCGGAGCTTTAATTACAGGTATTTCAACAGGGGGTCCGGCAGACCAGGCTAAACTAAAAATGGGAGATGTAATCGTTGGGTTTGATGATCAGAAGGTTACGACCGACGATGACCTGACGCACTTGATAAACGTTAGCAAGGTGGGATTAAAGGTTAAAATTACTTATTGGCGTGGCTCTGAAGAATATTCAACAGATGTGATTCTCACAGAGAGCCCGCCTTCTGCGAGTCCTGCGAAAAGTCCTACTCCAGCTCCGATTCCTGCAAACTAATGCCGCTGAAGAAATTTGGTGGCTCCGCACGGCGCCTGCTATAATGGAAATATCAAATAGTTTTCAAAAGGAGTTGAAAAATGGGCTGAGCACCGTTCGATTGGGACGCCTGGATGGCGGAAAAGAGAAAAGAAGAAAAAGAGAAAGCGGAAAAGAAGGGTAAGGAAACCAAAGAAGAAATCAAAAAGAAAGAAGAAAAATTTAAAGGTTGTACCTAATTCCCAAAATCTCAATCCCAATTTACTGATTTAAGATCAAAAATAGAACCAGAACTTCTAATGCCTCTTTAGCTGTGCTCAAAATGGGCTAAAGAGGCATTTTTATGACCGTAAGCGATAAGGTTAAAAAATTATTTTACAGTTAAAATATTATTTTCTTGCCGTTAAGACACTCGCATGTTAATATTTACTTGACATATGAAGAATATTCGTAACTTTTGCATTATTGCTCATATCGATCATGGGAAGTCCACGCTGGCAGATCGCATCCTGGAACTTACCGGCGTCCTGCATACCACGAATAACGAGCAAGTCCTGGACAGCATGGATCTGGAGCGCGAACGGGGTATCACTATCAAAGCCAAGTCGGTCAGGATTCCTTATAAGTCTAAAACCGGCGAGGACTATGTTCTCAATTTGATCGATACCCCCGGTCATGTCGACTTTAACTACGAAGTCTCCCGCAGCCTGAAGGCTTGCGAGGGTGCCATCCTCCTGGTGGATTCCACCCAGGGTGTCGAAGCGCAAACCATAGCCAATGCCTATCTGGCAATTGATGCCGGATTGGAAATTATCCCGGTCATTAATAAAATCGACCTTCCCAACGCTATGATAGATGACAGCCGGATGCAGATCGAGGATATGTTAGGTCTGCCGGGTGAGGATGCTCTCCTGTTATCGGGCAAGACCGGGCAGGGTGTACCTGAATTGCTGGAAGCGATAGTTTCCAGAGTCCCGCCGCCTAGGGGAGATAGCGAAGCTCCCCTGAGTTGCCTGATCTTTGATTCCTATTACGATTCCTATCGCGGGGTCATTCCCCATGTGAGGGTCTTCTCCGGGAGCCTGACCAAGGGAGATAAAATCACTCTGAAATCTACCGGCAAGACATTTGAGGTGAATGAAGTCGGGTATTTTACTCCTGACCTGGTACCCTCTACGAAACTCACCGCCGGTGAAGTGGGTTATATGGGAGCGATTATTCGCGAAGTGGGCGATATTCACGTTGGAGACACGATCATTTCACCGGAGCATCTGGAGACTCCGGCGATTCCCGGTTTTCGTAAAGTCCTTCCCATGGTGTTTTGCGGCATCTATCCCATCAGCACTAATGATTATCCGAAGTTGACAGTAGCGCTGGAAAAATTCCAGCTAAATGATTCGGCGATTATCTATGAGAAGGAAACTTCCGCCGCGCTGGGTCACGGTTACCGGTTAGGGTTCCTGGGTATGCTGCATATGGACATCACCCTGGAGCGATTAAAGCGGGAATACGGTCAAGAT
>DEUU01000146.1:909-8080 GCA_002362735.1 Dehalococcoidia bacterium UBA3254 | reverse complement strand
AGCGCTCAGGCTTGTTGACACATTGCCGGCAGCATCCTTGGCCCAGGCATAGAGCGTCTTGGTGCCTGCCGTGGTGAAGGTATACGAGGTTGGGGCTGATGCCGACCATCCTGCTGCTCCTGCGGAAGGAGGAGTAGCTGATTCGGTGACCAGGTAGCCGGTGACACCCACGTTGTCCGTAGCGGTGAAGCTCGTGATAGATACGGTCAGGGTGGTGGCAGTAGACGGAATGGTGAAGGCGGTTACGGTAGGGGCAGCGATGTCGAGCGTTGTTGCAGTTGCCGTATTGGAATAACCGCTGAGGTTGTTTGCTGCATCGGTTGCACGGACCCGGTAGCTGTAGCTGGTTATCTCCTGGAGACCCGTATTGCTGTAGGAAGTTCCCGTTACCGTCGTCAGGAGGCTGAAGTTTGAGCATCCTGACCCCTGGCAGCGCTCCACCTGGTAGCCGGTGACACCCACGTTGTCCGTTGAAGCAGTCCAGGAGAGGTTGATCTGGGTACTGCCGACCGGGGTGGCGGTGAGACCGGAAGGGGTGCTGGGAGGTTCGATATCCAGATTTGATATAGACGTGGCCATATCATTCTGGATTTCAGCCTGGGACAAGGCCCGATTGTAAATGCGTACCTCGTCTATGCTTCCCCAGAATTGCTTTTTTCCAATAACCTCTTCACTGCCAATGGATACGGGGTTGGCCGAAGTATCAATGGGTTGCCCGATAGTTATTTGACTGCCCACCAGGTTGCCGTCAACATACAGTTGCAACGTGGTTCCATCGTATGTCGCAGCAAGATGGACCCAGGTATTCAACGGTAGCCTTTCGATGCCTTTCACCTTGTATTTCTTCTTCCCCAGGGAAATGAAGGCTACCGGACGCAAACCACTGACATACAGGGCATAGGAAAGTCCGTGAGGTTTCTTCTTGCTGATGACGGTTCTCGAGCCGGTTTTTTTTATCACATACACCCATGCTTCCAGGGTCATTCCATTCTGTAAGTCCAGGGATGCGGAACTGCTGATATCAACACGACCTTTTCTTGTGCCATCAAAGGAGAGTGCATTACCAAATCGACCGGAAGTTGTCCATACACCTCCCAGGACCGTACCGTTATTGGAATTGCCGGAAGCATCTTCGGCTATGCTCCCGCCCCCTTCATCCAGTCCATAGGCAGCAACAAGATGGGACTGGGCAAATAATCGCGGTGTTGTTGCCAAGGACACTGATACTGCCATCAGTAACAGAAATAGTAATGATAGGAGCCTTGTTCCATAATATCTTTTGTGGCATTGGCAACGAAATTTCTTGGCTGTTAAGATACATATTCTTGTAGCCCGAAGATTCATAAATTATTCTCCCTGATGACCTTAGCAGGATTTCCAGCAACAATAACATTGTGTTGAATATTGGAGATAACAACGGAACCCAACCCAACAAGGGTTCTTCTTCCAATCTTTAAATTTTCTCTTATATTTGCACCAGAGCCTATATAACAGCTTGAATCAATAAAAACACCCCCGGAAACAACCGCATTTGAGCCAATACAGCAGTAATCACCAACAGAACTATCATGGGCAATAACAGTATTGGGTAATAAAATGCAGTGATTTCCTATTGTAACTCCACAACTAATGACAACATTAGACATTATAACTGTATTGTATCCGATAATTGCATCACTCGCAACTACGGCGGCAGGATGAATTATTCGAGCAAAGCGTGATTTATCAGTACCTAAACTTTCAATGATGGAATCACGCCTCATATGGTTCTTGGGATTCCCAGGCAACGCAAGAACATACGCGTCAGGAAAATCTTGCAGAATCTCTCTTCCACCGACAACCTTTATTCCGCAACAGTCTTTACCATGCAAGGACTGATTGTCGTCGATAAATCCTATAATATCCCATTCTCTTTCCAAATCATTGATAGCAAAAATAGCAACAAGTGACTCACGGGCATTACCTCCAAATGGGAATAGAAGGATTTTCTTGGGATTCTTCATAACATTTGTGTTCTTAAATACTATGAATTATTAGAGCTTCTGAGAATTGAGCCAATAGACTAATTTCTTTAGGCCATCCCTGAGTGAAATCTCCGTACTAAATCCTATCAGGTTGCGGGCCTTTGTCGTATCCGCAAGCCTTCTTCTAACTTCCACTTTTTTTCGTTCATCTGGCATCGACACAAATTGTGGTCTCAAGTCAGAGTCCATGGCATCCAGCAAGGTCTCGCACAAATCTTTCAGGGATGTCTCAACACTACAACCTACATTAAAGACCTCGTCATTTACCTCAGTCTTTAATGCCAATATGTTTGCTCGGGCAACATCCTCAACATAAACAAAATCCATGGTCTGCTTACCATCTCCATAAATGACCGGGGCTTTATTTTCTTTTATAGAAGCATACCATCGGATTAATACTTCAGTATACTTTCCATTAACATCCATGCGAGGCCCATAGACATTAAAGTAACGCATAGCATTATAATTTAGCCCATTCATGTCGTAGAAGGCGCGCAACATACCTTCGTTGGCCACTTTTGCGACACCGTACAAGGTATGGTTGTTGTATGGATGGTGGTCTTCCCTAGTCGGAAAGGTATCTGCAGTTCCGTAAATGGACGCTGATGACGCAGCAATAATTTTTTTTACATTGTGCTTTACACAGGCTTCAATAACATTGAACGTTCCATCAAACATGACTTCAAGGGCCTGTCTCGGCTCAGCAACACAGTGATTGATGCGATGGGCTGCCATATGGAAGCAATAGTCAATTCCTTGAAAAAGGTGGTCCAATAAACTACGGTCCCGGATATCTCCCTCAACAAGCAATGCCTTGCCCGAAGATAGTGTATCACTAATATTGTCCCTTGATCCCCGCACAAAGTTATCAAGGATGACAACGTGGTCAACATCTTCTGCAATAAGTTGATCAGCGATAAAAGAGCCAATAAAGCCTGCCCCACCTGTTATGAGGACTGTCTTTCCCGAAATCTGATTCATAAAATAATCTCCCAAGAATACTGACTAGTTGATAATTGTCCTATCGGCGATTTTGATTTGCACATAAACATGTTCCATTTGGTCTTTCGTTTACTCCGAATTGCCCCATTTAGCAAACCTATATGACTATACTTCTTGAGCCTACAATACGATAATATGCTTCACAAAAGGCTACGATTAAACATTATAAATGCGCCTTTGGTTACTGCCAACCCCTCTTTGTTGGTTTATAAACTTCACGTTGAACTATTCCAACGGTTTAACCAATTTGCCTGTTAGTAATTAATCCTGACGTTGGCACCGTCGGCCTTAATAGATCTTTTTGCAGCATCCAAAATCCTTAGGACCCTCAGTCCAGCTTCTCCATCTGTGGGTACCGGTCTATTCTCTGTGACACAGTCCGCAAATTCCTTCACGACAAATTTAAGCGCTTCTGTTTGGTCGGTTCGTGGAGCATACATGCCGCCCGAGCGGTATTAAACCAATAAACTATCTTTTTTTCCTTTCGGTGTGCTTGACTTCTATACCTTTATCATACATTTTACTTGGTTCAGTCATATCAAGATCATTCTGTACAAGCATTTTTTCGTCACCAGCAATCATCGTCATCCGAAGCCTTACAGGAGAGAGCCAATTCACGTGAAAATGGGCAATAAAGGAATTTTGATAACCAAGAGAAATGTAGGCAATATTTTCAATGCCATTACCTGAATGACTCACTCCATGGGCGCTAACAAGAACAGGCTTTTCATCAACAATAAAATCAACAATTGACAGATCATGAGGCGCGAGACCCCAAATTACATTGACATCCTGTTGAAAAAGACCAAGATTGACCCTCACTGAATCAAAATAGAGAAGTTGGCCTAAAGTACCAGAAACAACAATATTCTTTGATTTTTCTAACTGCACCATGATAGCAAAATGTATGATCACACATAGGCTGAAGGTTTTTTTGTTTAGCAAGGTCAACTAATTCTCTCCCTTGTTTAACACTGGATGCAAGCGGTTTCTCGAGCAGGACATGCTTGCCGCTTTCGAGGCACATCTTGGCAATAGGGAAATGAGCATGAACTGGTGTTGCTATTGCAACTGCATCTAAAGTATCTTGAGCCAGAACATCTTCAAGGGCTATCGATCGCTTTACACCGGGATAAGGGGGCAATACTTTCTCTAATTGTTTTGTATCTAAGTCGCAAGCCCATAGAAACTCAGTAAATGGTGATGTTACAAAATTTCTAATTAAGTTGGGACCAAAATATCCACAGCCAACTGCAGCGACATTAATCATCTTATCATTCTCTTTTTTGACCATATTTTAATACTCCTTTTGGTCGAGGGTTGACCAGTGCCATTCCGCTTTTTCATGGTAAACACCAAAATGAGTATTGAGAAAATCATGTCGTATGTGAAACGAGGTTCCTTCTCGAACGCAGTAAAGACGTTGAAATGTTATATCCCGAACCAAAATAGTGATATTATAGCGCTCTGAAACTAGCATGAGTGGTGGTGTCACGAGTTCAATGGATCCTTCTCCATCAATAGAATTGATTACAAAACCATCCATTGCTGTGTTGAAGTTGCAGCAAGCGACATTGTCAGAACGTACAAAAGCAACGATGAAGTTCGGACTGGCAATTTTTTCAAAAGCCTCATATTCTAAACGGATTCGCATTCTTTCTCCGTAATCAAATATCTTACGTGGCTGGTTATCCATATCGAGTAAATGTATGTCTGTAACATGGATGGGCCAGGATGATTCTGGACCAATCATATCTAGAGCCCATGATGGGCTGCTTAAACCACCTTCCTCTTCATACAACTGGATTGCTTCTGCGGTAGAACCATCAAAGAACACCTGGCCATGTGAGAGGAAAATAGTCCGATTGCACATTGCTTTGATCGTGAACATGTTATGGGAGACAAAGAGGACAGTTGCATTGTTATCCAACAAACGCTTTGCATGATCCATACATTTTCTTTGAAATGCTAAATCTCCAACAGATAGGACTTCATCAATTAACATAATCTCAGGCTCTAAATGGGCAGATACCGCGAATGCCAGGCGAACATACATGCCGCTTGAATATCGCTTAACAGGTGTGTCGATGAATTTCCCAATTTCTGCAAATTCCACAATTGCATCGAATTTCTGATCAATCTCTTTTTTCTTCATGCCTAATATGGCGCCATTAAGATAAACATTCTCCCGGCCGCTTAATTCCAGCGAAAATCCTGTTCCAACCTCCAGCAACGAACCAACCCGTCCATAAATTTCTGCTCTTCCATGGGTGGCTTCTGTTATTCGAGAGATTATCTTGAGGAGAGTGCTTTTCCCGGCACCGTTGCCACCAATGATTCCTACAATTTCTCCACGTTTAATCTCTAATGAAACATCTCTCAGGGCCCAGATATCTTCAGTGCCTTTCTGAGACTCACCGTTACGTCTAAATACCGATTTTAGACTATCCATCATCACGTCGCGTAAAGTATTATGACGATGCTTGGCTGACGTAATTCGATATCTTTTTGAAATATTTTGGACTTTTATGGCAATGTCACTCATCATATAACATCCGCAAACTTTGGTTCCATTCTCTTGAAAAAGATAATTCCAAATAACAGCATAATTAATACAACTGACCCACTCACCATTATCACGGCCAGATCAGGGCTCTCTTTGCCAAGAAGTGCCCAGCGAAATCCTTCGATCGGCCCGGTCATAGGATTGAGGGCATATAGGAGTCGCCACCTATCGGGAACCATGCCGGATGGGTAAACTACAGGGCTCACGAACATCCAGAATTGAGTTAAGAAAGGTACGACATAGCGAAAATCACGGTATTTCACATTTAGGGCGGCCAGCCAGATGCCCACTCCCAGAGCAGCTATCAGAGCCAAGAAGATGAATATAGGCAACGCCCAGACATTAGTCGAAGGGAACACCCCATAATATGGCATAAGCAGCAACATAAGGCTGAACGCGACTGCCATATCGAGAAGACCCGCCATGACGGGAGCGGCAGGCATAATGATGCGGGGGAAGTAAACCTTGGTTACAAGATTGGATGCTCCAATTAGGCTGTTGGATGCCTGGTTTATGCTATTTGCGAAGAAACTCCATACGAGAAGGGCCGAATACGAGAACAAGGGATACGGCAAGCCTTCCGACGGTATCTTAGCCAGCGTACCGAAAAATATCGTGAAGACAATCATAGTCATCAATGGTTGAAGAATGGCCCATGCGGCTCCAAGAACAGTTTGCTTATAGCGTACGAGAAGATCGCGCCACACTAGGAGATAGCACAGATCGCGATAGCGCCACAGCTCTCCGAAATCAATTTCGAGCCAGCCTTTTCGCGGCTGTATTCTTAAAAACGGCTTTTCCAATAGGTGTCTTTTGACTCCGAATGTTGTTCTTATATGGCTCTGGTCGTGGCTGGGCTAACTTTAGGCAAGCTCCGCCTCCATAATAAAGCGACATCCATCTGATATAACGGCGCTTTCCAGATTGCCAGGTCTTTAGAACTGTTCGGTAACGAGGTCTTAGGAAACAGGGTAGCAGATTAATCTTCTCGTATTAATCTGACCCTCAAACTCAGCAGGCAAAGGCCCCATAAGCACTAGGACTCCGCAATCGCCATCGAACTCCGAAATGGGCCGAAGAGGAATCCTGTTGATGAATGGCCCTTCACCGTAAAGTGAGTCCACATAAACCGCGGTCACCTGGATGCCTTCAGATATAAGGTAGAGCATGGCCCCTTCCGTAAATGGGGTCCGTCCGTACACACCCACCTCCCGGATGCCTTCCTCAGCCAGACCCTTGAGCTTCACCAATACATCCTTGCGAACCTCTTCATAAAGAGCGCTTTGTCTTTTCAGAAAGTTGTAGGCGAGGATAGATTTCTGAAGAATGCCTGTGGGTGTGAGGTGATACCGTAGGTTGCGGGGATTGGCTCCAGAGATCTTTATGTACCCTTTGACGGCCAGAAGCCGCAGAGCAAAGTTTACGGATGCAACGCTGCGTCCGGTTCTTTGCGATATGTGCCTCTGGGTGACATGCCCTTCATTCACGTGAACGGCGTCAAGCACTTGATATTCCAGGATGGGATCTTCCATGTCCGCTGTTCGTTGTTTATTGCTCGATGTTCAATCATCGAACAATC
>DEUU01000146.1:0-591 GCA_002362735.1 Dehalococcoidia bacterium UBA3254 | reverse complement strand
TGCGAGGCGTTTCACCGCGCCGGTTAGTGCCGTGTCACAGGACTAGGGAGTCGGCAACCGGGCATCTCGCCCTCCATCGTCTTGACATCTAGACGTCTCGAATGCTATTTTCAACGACTATGGCGGTGTAGCTCAGCAGGTTAGAGCATGCGGCTCATATCCGCAGTGTCCGGGGTTCAAGTCCCTGCACCGCCACCACTTAACCAAAAGAATAGTACGCCCTCGGCAAATCCGGGGGCGTACTATTCTTTTGGTTAATACTGGGCGTATTGTGTCGGCGCTTATCCTTGATGCGCTGTCAGGCCGATCTCCGCTGTTTCGGACAAGGATATAGAGTTGACATATCTGTCTCAAAATTCAATGGTAATGTAATGGGATGATCGCTGGATCGCTTGTTAGACTATGGCACGTACAGAATTTTGACTACTATTGCGCTGAGAGCGGTCCGACTTTTTCGATCTGGATACCTCCCACGTGCACTTTGATACGACGAGCCACAGCGTATACGGAGATTATAATCTCTATGCAGACGAGGATCATGGCCAACCGTTTGTCATCAACCACGGATTCAGCAAGGCACACAGGCCGGAT
>DEUU01000277.1 GCA_002362735.1 Dehalococcoidia bacterium UBA3254 | reverse complement strand
CTAGAAATTAGAGTTTCGTATTTTGTTCCCTGTTATTTGTGCCGGCTGCGGCCTATTACTTTATTCCTATTGTCTGACATGACTGCGGATGTTACCCTAGATGCTGTATCACTTGCATCATCAGGATAAGTTAAAACGTGATACAAAGGCCGGGCAGCCGGACGATGAACTTACCAAAAAACGAAATACGGACGATGCGCACGCGCCTGGGCTGGTCCCAGGAGCAGTTGGCGCGGGAGGTGGGCGTCAGCCTGTCCACCGTGCAGCGTTGGGAACAGAACGGTACTAAACCCAGTAAACTGGCCGCCCGGGAACTGGCACGGGTCTTCGAAAAAGCCAGCCGGAAAAGTAAATAATAAGGACAAAATAAGCTTGCAAAGTATGTCATTGCGAGCAGCTTAGCTGCAAGGCGTCCGACAGCGTGTCGGCGCAATCTAGATCATTGAAAAATAACCGATCATTAACAAATACATCAATCTTAAATCCGAGGGGTGGTTGGAGTGGGGTATATGGTACTAAATGGTTACAGACACGGCACCTGGTATAGCCGTTATAGAAGAGGAGATCCGGCCGCCGCAGCAGTGGGTCCGGCAGATGGAATGGAGGTTAAGCGAGTGAGACAAATAACTGCAGGCCATGCACCTGCTTATTAAGGGACAAATTAAGGAGGAAAAATATTAAGGATGAAAAAACTAATAACTTTAGGAATAGCACTGTCCATGTTATCTACCATGATTATGCCTATAACGGCATTTGCAGCAACAACCTCTGTTACCACAGGAGAAGTTATTATTGGTAGTGCTCTACCTTCTATTGCAACTGTTTCCTTTGGTGCCGCTCTAGATCCGAGTCTGACGGCAGCTCTGACTGTACATGTAGATGATGCAAGTACTCTTGATAATATTGCCCAGATTTGGGTTGTACTCGCATATGAAGCAACTGACAACGATCAAGACTTGAGTGGAAAAAATGTTGGTAATACTGCCATTCCCACCCTGGCAATCTTTAAGTGGGAACCAACCGGAGGATTCCAAACAGTAGGACCCGCAACAGAATGGAGTGTTACAGGTACTGCTCATTCGCCATTAACTGATAGTTCTGGTGATTTTGTTTTCAATATCGTTGTCAGTGATGTTGCCAGATATGCCGTAGGTGGATCTGGAGAAGCTGGATGGGATGTCTATGTAAAGGTTACTGACAAACAAGCTGCTTTTGATGAAGATGTAACTCTCCTGGATCTTGGAATGGCGGCTTTTGCCTCGGTGAATGTTAACGATAACAGCATTTCTTTCGGTTCGCTTAACCTCGGAGATACTGACCAAGCCCTTTCCGATCCTGCAGGTTACTTCATAACAACCCCAGTATCAAACAAGACATATGCTCTAAAGATACAAACAGAAAACTGGGATGACGGATCGACTCACACAATAACTCTCGATACTGACGGCGCCAGCTTGGCCGACAATAGTTTCAGTATCCGAGCTGACGATGATGCAACAATTCCCGATGACAGTCAGTTCTTAACTACTAGTGCTGTTGATTTGACCGGGCATGAGACTGATATTCCAAGTACAACTGTTGCCGGGGTAGAAGTTAATACCTACCTTTGGATTACACTTGCCGCTAATATGTATCCGGCAACATACACCGGTACAATAACGATGACACTACTCCAGTAAAATAGCCGGACTTAAAATACTATCAATTAACTTCGCAGAGGGGGATGGTTCCCCCTGCGAAGTTGGGTATTTGAAAGCAGGACAACCATGAAGTATTTGAAATGCTTGATATCGATTCCAATCGCGATTCTGTTTATTACTATAACCCCAGCCTCTGTTTATGCTGAAGGAAATATGGCAGTAGCCGGCACGTTTTCAGGTTGGGAATTCAATTTACCAGTCGGCGGTGAGTCTTCCAGTCAGGATACTTACCTCACTGTAATTAATAATAGCAATCAGAATCTAACCGTAAGCATGAGTTTTAGTGCACCATCAGGCGTTGATATATTATTTTCAGAGGAGAAATTCACTCTGTCACCTGGTCAGAGTACTAAGGTGATTGTGGGACTTAAAGTCAATCCGCAATGTGCTCCTGGAGAATACGATGTCGTAGTCATGGCAACCGCTGCTGTGCAATCTGAAACTGGCGGGATTGGAGTTGCCACTGCTCTCGGTCAAAAAGCACATCTTACCGTTACCGGCGAATCTGCCTTAGTGACAATACAGGCAACGAGTCCCGATGGTACACTGATCATAGCCAGTATCAATCTATTAAAGATTGTGAATGGCCAAAAATACAAGGTTGCTTCTAGTGATACTGGAGCATTAAAAGCTAAGGTCGCACCCGGTGATTTCGTGGCTACTGTCTCAATGGGGAACGAAAAGCTGAATGAAACCACTTTTAGTGTAATTCCTGGAGAAACAAAAAATATTAACCTGTCAGCCGCAACCGTATTCTTTGAAGGCTTTGGAGTTGTTCCTGCATATTCTAAAGACACAAAGGAATTGGCCTTCCTTAAAATGGTATATACGGTCCAGAATCTATACAGGACTATAGATAAAGCGGAGATATTCCTCAACGTAACTCATAATGGCCAATCTGTCGAAGAAGTACTGTTGGCTACACTCGGTCCCCTTGAAAAAGGGCAAGTTGGATTGAACTACAATTATATTCCCACAAATGGCTGGATGAACGGCCAATACGGTTTCACTTTACAACTTGACATCGACGGTAAACCATATACCAATAGCGCCACAGAAACGTTTGATGCCGCTGCCGGAGCCATAATAATTACTACTAATACTAATCACGTTGACAGTAAGAATAGTAACTTGAATATATATGTCTCTATCGGAGCCATAGCAGCCGGACTGTTAGTCATAGGTAGTGGTATATGGTTTATAAAAAAGAGGAGACGAAAAGTCTAAATTGAAACACTCTAGTCTCTGTTTATTAGCTAAGAGTTGTGTTGCTTTGTCTGCTTTGGCATGTATATTGGCGGTATGTCCAACTCGCGTTCAGGCACAGGTCATCGGTAGTTTCACCGTAGGCATTTCAATTAGTAATGTTGTTTCTTCTGGTCTCTCTTCTTCCGGTACCACCATCACATGGACCACCAACGGTTATTCTACCTCCCAGGTTTTTTATGATACGACCTCTCATCCAACCGATATCGAGGCCAGCGATTATACTTCCAGTACTACCTTGGACTCTAATTTTGTCTCCAGCCATTCGGTATCATTATCCGGATTGACGGCTTCCAAGACTTATTATTACCGTGTCCAATCAACCATGTCTGGTGTGGGGACGGCTACCTCGGCTGAGTATTCCTTTCAAACCGGGAGTGCGGGAGGTGGCGGTGGAGGCGGTGGCTTCGGTGGTGGTGGAGGCGATGGCGGCGGCGCTCCGGCCGGTCCCGGAGAAACCAATATCACCCTGTATACCAACGCCGACGGCGTTTTTGTCATGGAAAGTAAAATCTACTCGGAAGACAAATTGGCCTGGCTGACGATTGTCAAAGGGGTCCAGGCTTTGGATAAGGATGGCCGCGGCTTGAAGAAAATTTCCATCAAGCCCCTGGGCCAAGATGTCCCCGCCCCGCCGGCGGGTGCTACCATGTACTCCCTGGCTTATGAATTCGGCCCCG
>DEUU01000119.1 GCA_002362735.1 Dehalococcoidia bacterium UBA3254 | reverse complement strand
GCCAGGAAGTCCGCAGGCAATTGTTACAATAAAGACATTTAACAACCTCAATATCATGTCCCTGACGGAGTTTATCCGGCAGCGCCGGGTCCGCCAGCAAGGGACGTCCCAGGGCAACAAAATCCATCTTTTTAGCGGAGATGGAATCTTCAGCCAGCTCCGGAGTTATTTTACCGGCGGCGATGATCGGGACATTTACAGACTGTTTCACTTTATGCACGACTGGAAGAATTACCCCCTCAGCCGATAAATATGAAGGCGCCATTAAAGTAGACCAGTATTCCAAACCGGATGAGATGCTGATGGCATCAGCCCCGGTCTGAGTTAATATCTCGGCTTGCCGGACGACATCTCCCGGCGTGACTCCTCCGGGCATATCATCTTCTCCATTTATCCTGACGATCAAAGGATATTTCGCGCCCAGTTTTTCTTTAATTAGGGTGACGATCAGACGCAAAAAACGGACCCGATTATCTACGCAGCCACCATAAAGGTCCTGTCGACGATTAATGGCCGGAGAAAGAAATGTACTTAAAAGACAGCCGTGACAGGCATGAATTTCGACGGCGTCTGCACCAGCTTCCTTAACTCTAAGGGCTGCCGCGCCAAAATCCTGAATGTACTTTTCGATTTCCGCATTGCTCAACGTCTTAAAAGGTCTATCTTTAGCCATGAGAGGAATAGCACAGGGAACTTTGATCGTCACACCTTGAGGAAGAGATTTGAAAAGCAGCAACAGCATTCCCGGGCTCATCAGCTGAATACAGGCTTTTGCGTCTTTCTCATGGATTGTATTGACCAGCCGACTAATTCCCGCCATAAACCTGTCGTCATAAATCCCCAGATTATAAGGCATCACATCTTCCTGCGAAACAGAAGCGAACTGAGTGATTACCATTCCCACTCCACCCCCAGCCCGGACCCTGTAGTAGTCGAGCATGGCGTCAGTGACATTGCCCTGATCGTCCGAAAGCGAATTACCCATCGCCGCCATGATCAGCCGGTTTTTCAACCCCAGGCTCCCAATTGAACCGCTCTGGAATAAGGCTGAGTACCGTTTTTTTTCTGTCATTGTTGATCTACCTCTTCAGAAATAAGTCATTTTATCTTATCTCATTAAAATTATTTTATAAAGAGGTGTTTACTCACAGCCACCAGTGTTATATGATGAAGTTGATAAAGGACGGCGAAAATGAAAGCAGAAATTATTGCCAGCGGAACGGAGCTGTTACTGGGTGAAATCACGGATACCAATACTCCCTTTATTGCCAGTCAGCTCGCCGTTCTTGGAATAGATCTGTATTATGCCTCAATCGTGGGAGACAACTTTGAAAGGTTTCTGGGTGTTTTAAAACAAGCCCAGCAGCGCTCGGACATCGTGATCATCACTGGAGGTCTGGGGCCGACCAAAGGAGATATCACCCGCGAAGTCATCTCCGGACTGATGGAAGAGAAAATGGAAGTTGATCCAGCCCTGAGGCAGCATATTACCGGCTATTTTGCTAAGTTAGGCCTGGAGATGCCAGAGAACAACCTGAAGCAGGCTACACTGATTCCATCGGCAGCAGCCATTTCCAATCCCCTGGGGACAGCCCCGGGCTGGTGGGTAGAAAAAAATGGAAAAATTATCATTTCCTTACCCGGTCCTCCCGGAGAAATGCAGCCCATGTGGCAAAAACAAATTTTACCCCGGCTGGAGACCAAGGGCGGAGCCGTCATTATATCCCGCACTCTGAAAACCTGGGGATTATCGGAAGCCAAAATTGACCAGCTCGTCGGTCCGTTTATGTCTCAGCCGAATCCTACTCTGGCTCTTTATGCCAAGCCAGATGGAATACACTTACGAATTACCGCCAAGGCTGCCAACACAGACCATGCCAATCAATTAATTCAAGGACGCGAGTCCGAATTACGAATGATTTTACAGGAAAATATCTGGGGAACGGATAACGAAACGCTGGAAGAGATTCTCAGCCAGATAATCCTCAAAAAAAGAATTACTCTGGCGACGGCTGAATCCTTTACCGGCGGGTTGTTATCTTTTACCCTGGCAAACGTGCCGGGGAGCAACGTTTTTTTCAAGGGCGGTATCATCGCAACAGATGAGGCAACACGGAGTTCCCTCGGCTTCTGTAATTGTGCGCCGGAAGATGCGGATATCAAGTCTTCCGGCCAGATGGCTGCCCTGGCGCGCGAAAAGTTTGGCGCTGATGTCGGCATCGGCGTCGACGGCTTTGCCGGGTCCAGTGACGGCAATGTTACCGGAAAAGCTTTCGTCGCCTTAAATTTCAAGTCCGGCCGGGATAATGTTGCCCTGGCTTACCTCTGGAGACCAACCCAACTTGCCAGACGGTCTGTCACCCAGACCCTCTTTATCCTCAGAAAAGCCCTGCTGGAATCAGAGTGAAATAAAATAAAAGTTATTAAAATAGTCCTGTTTATTTAAATACATTTTAGAATTATCCTATCGTGTTGACTATGAGACTTCTTGAACTAAATTCCCTCCCAATATAATTAACCGCATACCTTCCTCTAATGCTTGCCCCCAAAGGCAAGAGAGGGAGGTTTTTATATCTTCCACAAATGGCTGGATGCCCGAGAAACACCCGCGAGTATTCTTAATAGTCACAGACTACTCCTTTTTTCCTCAATTTCGACTCTAAAAATCATCCTTTTGTGTAGAAAAATCAGAGCTCAACTCCGATAGCCTACTAAGTAGAAGTAAAGATGCTAGTCTTAGTTTTCTCGCTTCTATGTTCTGGTCGATCCTTCACTGGTACATCGATTGTGGAGGGGAACGAGAAAGTATTTTTCAAAACAGTTAATTAGCCAAAATTAGATACAAGGAGATAAAGGATGATAAAGAAAAAAAGATTTTCAATCATACTGGCGGCAGTGACGGTGATAGTGTTATTGGGTGGATTCTTCATTGGCTCTCCGATAAGCGCTGGTAACACTCCTACATTTGTAATTCCAAGGGCAGTCACCTATAACCTTTATGCCACAGATGGCTGGTGGGTCATGGCGGATGGAACACCGATATACAGCTATGGTTTTATCGGAGGGAGAACGGGGGAAACCATAACCTATCTGGACCAGGCGGACATAGCTAATCCGGTTAAAACATGGACTGTAGAGACGCCCACTCCCGGGCCAACCGGCCAGGAGGTGGTAGCCGGACACGCTCAATTTCCAGGACCAATGATAACCTGCGCAGAAGGCGACACCGTCATCATTACCCTCAAAAATCTGGGTGTGATAGGGCTCCCGAGTCCACCTGACCCGAATCCCGACCCTAATAATCCCATCACATACACTCCTAACAACCCGCCCAATGATCCACATACTATCCACCTCCATGCTATAGACGTAGATGCCGCTAATGATGGCGTCCCTGAAACCTCGGTCGCAGCAGTTCCGGCAAATGCCGGCTCTCCCGGCGCTGGAAACGTGGTAGTCTATATGTTTACTCCCAAGATTGCCGGCACGTATTTTTATCATTGCCATCAGGAAGCGGACATACATGTTACTATGGGCATGTATGGAGCCTTGCTGGTCTACAACCGCGGAGAAGCCGGGGCAGCTTCAGCTAACGCAGGCGGAGGACCGGGGAAGTCAGGCACTCTGCACGGTTTCAAGTATGATAAGGACTACGTTCTACTGCTAAGTGAAACGGATGTCCGGCAGCACCTCTCTGAAGCCGGTCTGGAATCCGTTGAAACAGGGAACGGGCCTATCACCCAAACACCCGTCGGTGCTTTCAATCCAGTAGACTACAAACCACAATTCTGGTTTATCAACCAAATCTCGTTCCCGGATACGATACACGCCGGAACGGGTAACCCCTGGCCAGCCTGGATCGCAGCCCATCCGGGATACGATCCCATGATATTAGGCTCGGTTAACTCCAAATCGGGCCCCTACGGGAAGGGGCAAAAAGTACTTGTGAGACTGATCAATATGGGGTTTGAGACCCAACCTATGCATTGCCATGGTTTCCATCCTAAAGTCCTGGGTTCTGACCAGAGAACCTGGAAATGGGCAGATAGCCCTGTTACCGGACAGGGATTGGAAAAGAACACTCTGACAATAGGTTCGGGAGAAGAGTATGATTTGCTGTTCGACTTCAGCACTCAGCAAGTCACTTCAACTTATCAAAAAAATCCGACCTTCGGGGACTCTGGTGGAGGTACCGAAACTCGCTATGATGAACAAACAGGTTTGCCTCTGTCTAACACGATTACCCCCAGCCCCACAATTCTTTCACCCGATGGGCAACCTTACATTGCCGGACCAACCGTTAAAGGAGTGGGAGGTTTACCATACGCCGATCCGACATTGACGGTGCCAGGTAACACCCCAACAGCCAGTCCGATCCCATTGGGACAGGACCTTGCCAATAGCAGTCAGATCTTCGTTTACCATAACCATGACGATTACAAGGCTACCAATAACGGAGTTTATCCCGGCGGTATGTTTACTGTAATAGTCCCGACAAAATAATGAAAAACGACTGACCTCAGCGTTTGAAGGGCTGGTCTTTAATAGTTTCCAGCCCTTCAAATTTGTCACATTGCATTAAAGTACTAAAAAAACTGTTAAATATGCCCAATGATAAATCGTCCTTTTGGAGGATATTCCAAGTTGTCCCGTTACACTAAACTAGGATGTCGAGGAGTTGATACTGATGGATGCAATGAAGGTTACGACCCGGGATGTTCTTATTAAAAATAGACTGAGATCCAATAAACGCTGGCGCCTTCGATGGTGGTGGCTGGTAATTGCTGCAATCGTGATCATTGCCGCAGCAGCGCTAATATTTAAGATTATTACTGCTACTCCAGCACCCACAGAAGCCCCCGAAGCCGGGAAAATACTCAAAGCCCAGGAGTCCACAGCTAATTTTGGTATCCTGATCCCGGCTTATCTGCCCCAGGGTTTTGACCGCACAGACGTGGATGTTAGCGTCAATCGAACCGGACCTGCCGGAGAGCCAGCCGCAGATGTTGTCTATCGCGGTAAAAACAATTCCTTTATTTTTATTCATCAGTGGGTGCCCGCTAATCCGGATTTGGAAACATTGAACGGTTCGCGCGTAATTGAAACCAAATGGGGGAAAAGCTGGCTATTAACCCAGGGAACCGACGGATTGATAGCGGTATGGGTAGACATCGGACCATTAAGAGTTTCTTTATCCAGCAGTAATCGCGACGTAATATCTCGCGAGCAACTGGTTCTGTCAGCAGAGACGCTAGGCCTGGCTTCTAACCTTCAGGCCTACTCTTTCGCCAGTACACTCCCTCAGATCAAGGATATGGCTCCTCCACCACCCTTTGAGGTCTCCATCAATGATTCCGGAATCCAGGAGTTTAACCTAGTCATTACGCCGGGAGGTTATTCACCTATGCGTTTTGCCGTAAAAAGGGGAATTCCGGTCAAATTGAATTTTCGCGCCATGGGTCAGGTCGGCTGCGGAAATACCCTGATTTTTCCCGCCGATACTCAAAATCCAACCGCTTTAACACTTAAGTCTTCTGAAGACTTAAAAATTTTAGAGTTTACCCCTGCATTTACCGGAGACTTTCAATTCGAGTGCACCAATAATTGCTACCGTGGGGTCATGACTGTAAGACCGGCTGGTTGATTATGAAAAATTGGATATCTCTCTCATTGGTACTAATAGCTCTATCCTTGATGATGTTCTCAGGATGCCGTCCAACCGAGTCCGAGGACCTACCCACGATAACCGCATGGGAACAGCCAAAGAAAATAGCAGATAAAGTTAAATTAACGAATATAGAACCTGATGAAGATGGCATAAAACTCATGAACGTTGGACTTGCTGAAGACGGGGCGATGATAACTGTAAATTTTTTCGGTCCGGGTAAAACGATAAAGAAGTGGAACCAAGGCGACGTCTATATCGTAGATGAATCTAGTGGCGCTGGGTACAGTCAAATTCCAGTAGCCCCGGTAATCGGGCCGCTCTTTGGAAAGCCCACCACAGATAAACAGGGACGGGCATATGTGATGTTAAGTAATCCGGATAATGGTATTAAAACCGGTTCGAAAGTTTCAGTCATCCTGGGAAAATACAAAAGAGAGCACGTTGTAGTGCAATAATAAAAATAGTAGAGAAATAATGAAGTATCTAGGTATTATTCTACTGGTTATGGCACTGGTGGTAGCTCTGGTACCACAATTTACGACCTGTGAGTCTCATTGTAAATTCATCACCATGGCAAGTGGTATGACCACACCCATGATATGCAGCTGGACTGCCAGAGCTGAGCTGTTAACATCCGTACCTCTTTTCGTCATAGGGGCGATGATGATTTTTAGCAGACGCCGGGAGAGCCGCTTGATACTTTCCGTTCTGGGGACCATTTTAGGTATTGGTGTTATACTATTACCCACCAGTCTGATCGGAGTCTGTTCATCTACTATGCTGTGCAACACGGTGATGAAACCCACTCTACTATCAGCAGGTGAGCTGATTACGGGGATCAGTCTGGTTAGCCTGCTGGTTTCGATCGGATTGAAGAGAACGACGGACGAGCTCAGTAAAGTAAGCGTTAAAAATATTAGTTGACGATGGACTGACGGGATTCCGGATCAAAGGCGTGCATATTCGCCATATTAAAGACAACCTCGATGATCTGACCGCTCCTGGCTTGAGTGCGTGGATCTACTCTTGCCAGGAACGGTTTTCCATCGCTAACGAGGTGCAGATATGCTTCGTTACCCATCATTTCGATGACGTCCACATCTGCTTTTACGTGAGAAGCGATGATGCCATGGGGAATAAAATCCCGAGAGTGGATATCTTCAGGACGAATTCCTAATATAACTTTTTTGCCGAGGTAAGGTAATAATTTATCTCTTTTTTCTTCCGGGACAGGTACTCTGAAACCATCTGCCTCCAGAAAGCAAACAGCGTCCTGATTTTGAATGGTAGTGGCTTCAAAAAAATTCATCGAAGGGCTGCCGATAAATCCAGCGACAAACAAATTTTCCGGCCGGTAATAAAGGTCTACGGGCGTCCCAACCTGCTGTAAAATCCCCAGATCGAGTACTGCGATGCGGGTAGCCATCGTCATGGCTTCTACCTGATCATGGGTTACGTAAACAAAGGTAGTCCCCAAACGCATATGGAGTTTACTTAATTCTGCCCGGGTCTGAACGCGTAATTTAGCATCAAGGTTAGAAAGCGGCTCATCCAGCAGAAAAACGGATGGTTCTCGCACGATCGCCCGTCCCAGAGCTACTCTCTGCCGCTGCCCCCCGGATAATTGTCTGGGTTTTCGTTTCAATAATTCTTCAATCCCAAGGATCTTGGCTGCTTCATTGACCCTTCTCTTTATTTCTTCTTTGGGGGTCTTTCTTAAGCTCAAGCCGAATGCCAGATTATCATAAACGGACATATGGGGATACAATGCATAAGACTGAAAAACCATGGCTATATCCCGGTCTTTGGGAGGTATATTATTGACCAGACGCTCACCGATATAGATGTTGCCTCCAGAAATATCTTCTAATCCAGCCAATAAACGCAGTACGGTTGACTTACCGCTGCCGGAAGGCCCGACCAGGACGAGGAATTCTTTGTCCTGAACTTCCAGATTCAGGTCTTTTACTACCACGTTTTCCCCGAAACGCTTCTGGACATGTTCGAAACGGACTCCCGCCATAGCCGCTAACCCCCGCTAATACTATTCTACAATAGAAACTGATGAATCCGGACAGTAAACCGTGTTACCCCTTCACCGCACCGGCGGTGATTCCTTCAACAAAGTATCTCTGGAGGGAAAAGAAGATGACCAGAGGTAAAGCCATTGAAATAAAGGCTGCCGCAGTCAGTAATTGCCAGGAAGTACCAAACGAACTGACCAGATTGTTGATAGTAAGGGTCATAGGAGCCAATGCAGGGCTCTGAAGGAACACCAGGGCTATCAGAAGGTCATTCCAGACCCAGAGGAACTGGAAAATCGCCAGAGAAGCCAGAGCAGGTACGGATAAGGGTATAATCAGACGAAAAAAGACCCCTAAATTGGAAGCCCCATCGAGATGGGCGGATTCAATCAGTTCACGGGGCAACGAACCGAAGAAATTACGTAGTAGAAACACGGCAAACGGCAATCCAAAAGCGGTGTGCGCTAACCAGATGCCAGGAAAAGTCGCCACCAGATTAATATTGGCATAAAGGCGCAGAATAGGGATCAGGGTCATTTGAAGAGGGACTACTAAAAGTGCAACTACGAAGATGAACAGGCCGTTGCGCCCCGGAAATTTCATCCAGGCGAAAGCAAAGGCAGCGAATCCGGCAATAAGAACCGGGATTACTGTCCCCGGAACGGTGATGATCAGGCTGTTGAGGAAACTCCGGCCCATACCGTTTTGCGATACCACCGTCGCATAATTTTCCAGAGTAAACTGAAACGGGGTTTGAAAGGCAGTCCACCAACCGGTGGTAGAGACCAGATTAGCTGGTCTAAATGAACTGATGAGTAGCCCGATAGTTGGAGTCAGCCAGAGAAGAGAAATAACGATGAGAATAATATGGAGAGGCAGCCGGGAGACAAGTTTTCTTACTTTTCCACCCGCCACCCTGGAAGAGGTTTGAAGAGCAGGTTGAGAGTTCTCTTTCAACGAGTCTCCTCCTGGCTCCGAAATCGCCGGATAGATATCAGCATAATAGGAATAATAGCCAGGAGTAAAATTACCGCCAGAGCGCCGGACTTGCCAAAGTCGTTATAATTAAACATTTGTTTGTACATCATCGTCGCTATAACATCAGTATTAAAATTACCCGCCGTAGTAACCCAGACAATATCAAAGATCTTCAGCGCCTGGATAATCAGAGTCGTCGCCACCACCGCGATGGTCGGACTGACTAAAGGAAAAATAATACGCCTGAAGATCTGGAATTCATTTGCACCGTCCACCCTGGCAGCTTCAATTACTTCCGAAGGTATGCCCTTTAATCCAGCCGAGAGTATCACCATGGCAAAGCCGGTCCACATCCAGACCCCTATGAATATGATGGCGAAATTATTGGTATGGATAGGGGATGGCAGAGTAGTCTGCGTAAACGCGATATTTTGGGCCTGTAACCAGGCTTGCGGGTCGCCCCCGAGTCCGGTGGTCACTGCATTCAAAAGGCCGATTTGTTCAAATCCGGGAGGTTGATAGGCGTAAACAAATCTCCAGATGACAGAAGCTGCCACAAAAGAAATGGCCATTGGGATAAAAATCATCGCTTTGGCTACGGCTTCATAACGTACTCGCCCTGCCAGTACCGCAAACAGGAGCCCCAGAGCTACCGCCAGAAAGGAAAAAAGGACCAGCCAGAGCAAATTATTCAGTAAAATATCCTGAGTAACTTTGTTAGTAAATACGTAGCGGTAGTTATCGATGCCCACAAATGAAGTAGAATTGGCATTCAGAACACTCAGGCGGAATGTATCAACCACCGGATAAATCAAAAAAACCGCAATGAACAAAAAAGCCGGCAGAAGCCAGAACCAGGGCGACCAGCGGTTCCGATAAGATACCGGTGTTGGACGTGTACTTCTCACTAAACCCGGTAATCCGCCAGCACCCAAAATCAGTCTCCTTCAGGTGACAAGCACCTGAGTGCTTGCCACCTATTTTAATAGTTAGTCTATGGACTAGTTGAAGGTGATGGTGATGGTGATGCTGATGCAGAAGCAGAGGGGGTAGGAGTTGCCGAGTAGGCTGTCTTGGCCGTATTTTCCAGTCCAGCCAGAATACTATCCAGATTGCCGGGGTTCTGGAGATATTGCTGGACGGCTGACCACCAGGCATTCTGCATCGCGCCTGGCATAGTATCCCCAGCGCCAAATCTGAATACCGAAGCGTTGAGAAGCTGCTGAACCGACTTCTGAGAAATCTTGTCCGGATAATCATTCACGCTAACCTGTTTGTTTACTGAGATGAATCCGCCTCTCTTCACCCAGATATCTTGAGCCTGGGCTGTTGCCAGATAGCTCACGAACGAACGAACGGTAGGATTATCTTTAAAAGCTGCCACCAGGTCCGCCCCACCGGTGACAGCGCCCTGGATGGGTGAAGCAGCTGCTGGCGATGACGGAGGAGAAACGGTGGGGAACGGGAAATAATCATAGTCTTGAGTAGCCACCAGATTCTTGAACTGAGTGGTGATGAAACCCTGGATAAAATCTCCCTCATAATACATGGCAGCCTTCGGAGGGGTCTGGAAAGGCAGATAAGAAGCGTCCTGGAAGTTAGTAGCCAATACCGCGGTAGCCCCACCGGCGACATAACCCGGGGTATTAACAATAGTGCCAAACATATTCCAGGCATCTTTAATGCGAGGATCAGTCCAGGGGATAGCGTGATTGACCCACTGGTCGTAAGCGTCTCCACCGTATTTTGACAGAAATATCTGCGCTATCCAGTCAGTTGCCGGCCATCCGGTAGCCTGGGCATTTTCCACCCCTACGCTCCATGGGTAAGCCGGTGTCTTTTTCGCCGAAACTACCGTATTGGAGAGGTTAATCAGATCAGTCCAGGTACCGGGTGTTTGCCATCCGTTAGAACTGAAAGTTTTTGGATTATACCAGATCATACTCTTGTTGGCCGCCCTCATAAACAAAGCGTAAAGGTTGTTATTGAGCGTGCCGAGGTTCACCCAGCTGGCCGGATATTGCTGGTTGATTGTATTCATATCCAGCATGGGGTTCAAAGGTTTAAGATTATTCGCGTTAGCGAATTGCTTCATCAGGCCCGGATTAGGCAAGATGGCAACATCCGGTGGATTACCAGCCTGGATGCGCGTAATCAGGACCGCCGTTAAATCGCGCGTGCCGGTGAAATTCATTTTTCCGCCGGTCTGCTGCTGCCAGGGGGCTACCATTGCCTGGAAGCTAGCCAGTTCCGTACTTCCCCATACGCCTAACACTTCCACGCTGCCAACTTGTCCGGCTGGAGAAGCAGTCGGAGTTGCCGCGGCAGAAGCTGTAGGAGAAGGCAATACTGTTGCAGAAGGTGAAGCCGTGATGGTGGTCGATGCAGGCACAGATGCGGTTGGCGATGGCGCGGGGCCGGAAGTTGTGGGTATAGCCGTGGTTGTAGTTGGCGATGTAGTTGTGTTGGGTGGAGCAGTTGTCGTTGTCGTTGGCGCCGGTGTACCACTGGTGCAGGACGCCACGGCTATTAGGATCAGGACAACTATCAGCATTAAAAGAATTTTACCCGATCGAATATCTCTTTTTCTCATATGAATACCTCCTTATTCAAAGAAAAATTGGAACCGGATCATTCTATTTTCATTGTATAGATATAGCTAAAAGGCTTTATCAGCGATCATGCTTAACGTTTTTAGATATTTGATTGGCCGATTGAAATTTTTTTGTCCCTAATATCTACGTATTTTATTATCGGTGTCTGAGTATATTGTCTAAAGTAAATAATGCGAATGCTCTCCTCGGGATTTTCGTTGAATCTTTAGTCCTGCGCCGCCGGCCATGATGCGCCCCCAGTCAAAAATAATCCAGGACGGCTGCCACAGGATAAAATTTTCCTTGAACTTATCCCTGGCATTCTAATAAGATGAATGGCAAGTCAAGCTTTCAGGGTTTACCCATGGGTTACAAACAGGCTGGTAATATAATTTTCGGAATTATTAACCCCCTCCTCCAATCTCCGCTTTCTGGATTCAAAAAACCTCTTGACAAACACTATCTGTTGTGGTAAAAATACATGTACACCACAATAGGTGGGTGTTTGCAAGTATATGAATTGTCCTTATTGCAGTTATTCTGATTCAAAAGTTATCGACTCCCGTGATGTCAACGATGGTATCCGCCGGAGAAGGCAATGTTTAAACTGTAACAGCCGATTTACCACTTATGAACGTTTACAACCTGCCAGTCTCTTTATAGTGAAAAAAGACTTGCGGAGAGAAGAGTTTAGCCGGGAGAAATTGCTTAATGGAATTCGTAAAGCCTGCGAAAAACGCCCTTTGCCGACCGGCGCGATTGAAAAACTGGTAGATGAAATTGAAGCTGAGCTGTATCATCTGGGCAAAGCCGAAATTTCCAGTACTCTCATCGGCGATATGGTAATGGACAAGCTCAAGGGAATAGATTATATAGCATATATTCGGTTTGCCAGCGTTTATCGTGAATTTGCCGATATTAAAGCCTTAAAGGAAGCTGTAGATAACCTGGTGGTGACTCAAAAAGAAAAATCTCATTCTCAGGTCGAGAAGGAAGCCAGCCCCAGTTTACCCGGACAGTTACCCTTAATTCCGGATAACGGGGATGAGGAAAAAGCAAAAAGGCAGCGGAATTCAAAGTTATGACCCGGAACGATCCGTCAGAAGAAAAAAGACCTGTTTCTATAAATCGCACTCAGATTGCCCGTGCAATCTTTTCTGCGGCTGAATCGATGGGTATTTCCGACCGTAAAAAGATAGAAGAGATCGCCGATCAGGTTATTGAGCGTATGGAACAAAGGTCTTTACCCGGTATGGAAAACTTGATTGCCGGACCCCGGAGCAAGTCCAGACATTTGCCGGGCATTGCGGAAATTCAAAACATGGTGAAAGAAATCCTGGCAAAAGACGATCTAGTAAAACAAAAGGAGAGTCAACCTGAAATGACCACCATGGCTAAAAATAAAATGAACTCAGTTAACGATATAAATTCAGCACCCAGATTTTCAAGTAAAGAAATGAAACCGAAGGTCTCGGCTACCGGTCTTACTGAAAATGCCCTCCATGTCCTGGAGAAAAGATATTTGAAAAAGGACAAAAACGGCAAGGTTGTGGAAACACCGGCGGACTTATTCCGCAGAGTGGCGAAAACGATTGCAGCCGCAGAGCTCAACTATAATCCTGAGGCAGATGTCCAATCCAGAGAAGAAGAGTTTTACAGGATCATGACGAACCTGGATTTCTTACCCAATTCCCCGACCCTGATGAATGCCGGAAGGGAACTGGGACAGCTTTCCGCTTGTTTTGTATTGCCAGTCGAAGATTCCATGGAATCCATTTTTGATGCCGTAAAGTACACCGCATTAATCCACAAGAGCGGGGGCGGCACTGGTTTTTCTTTCTCCCGGCTGAGACCCGAAAAAGATAGAGTTGGCTCTACCGGTGGTATTGCCAGCGGACCGGTCTCTTTTATCCGCGCTTTCGATACCGCGACAGATGTCATCAAACAGGGGGGAATGCGGCGGGGGGCCAATATGGGCATACTCAGTATAGACCATCCGGATATTTTAAGATTTATCTCTGCTAAAGAGGACCTGGTCTCTCTGACCAACTTTAATTTATCCGTGGCTATAACCCGGGACTTTATGGAAGCCGTGAAAGCAGGGACAGAATATAATCTGATTAACCCGCATAACGGAGAAGTAGCCGGCAAACTTAATGCCAAAGAAGTTTTCGAAAAGATTGTTGACGGAGCCTGGAGGACCGGTGATCCGGGCATCGTTTTTATTGATCGGATCAACCAGGATAACCCTACTCCCAGGTTAGGCAAGATTGAAAGCACCAATCCCTGCGGAGAACAACCTCTGCTGCCCTATGAATCGTGCAATCTGGGATCCATCAATCTGGCCCGGATGTTAAAAACCAATGGTAAATGTGAGATCGACTATCTCAAGCTGGCCAAGACCGTCCACACCGCCGTGCGGTTCCTGGACAACGTCATTGATGTTAATAAATTTCCTCTGCCGCAAATCGAAAAAAGGACCCGGGAAACACGTAAAATCGGCCTGGGAGTAATGGGTTTTGCCGATATGCTGCTTCAATTAGGAATTCCTTATAATAGTGAAGAGGGTACCAGTATCGCCTTTGATATTATGAATTTCATCAACGAGGAAGCCATGAACTCCTCCCAGGAACTGGCTACCGAACGTGGCGTCTTCCCGGCCTACGAAGGCAGCATTTATGACTTACCCAATGGTCCCCGGGTGAGAAACGCCGCTCGTACCACCATTGCTCCGACAGGCACTTTAAGCATTATCGCCGGCTGCTCAAGCGGAATTGAACCGCTGTTCGCCCTCAGTTTTACCAAGAATATCCTGGATGGTTCTCATCTGATTGAAGTCAATCCCATTTTTGAGGAGACTGCCAAACAATGCAGTTTTTATTCAGAAGAGCTGATGCAGAAGCTGGCGGAAGGGACCAATCTCAGCGAAATCGAAGGAATCCCGGATGAGATAAAGCGTGTTTTCGTGACTGCCCATGAAATTACACCGGAATGGCATATCAAAATGCAGTCTGCTTTCCAGAAATCTACTGATAATGCTGTTTCCAAGACCGTTAATTTTTCTAAAGACGCTACCCGTGAAGATGTGGCGAACGTTTACAAGCTGGCTTATGAAGAAGGATTGAAAGGCATCACGATCTACCGCGATGGCAGCCGGGAAGGCCAGGTATTGACTACCGGAAAAGAAAAAAAGGCGGAAGCTCCGCCCGCACCCATGGCCGTGACCCGCTCACCGAGAGCCAGAGCTAAAGTCACCACCGGTACTACGGAAAAGGTCACCACCGGGTGTGGCAATATGTACATCACGGTCAACTCGGATGAGCAAGGGATTTGCGAGGTCTTTTCACATCTCGGCAAAGCCGGGGGTTGTGCCGTAGCTCAACTTGAAGCAACCTGCCGTCTGATCTCCATCGCTCTCCGGTCTGGAGTAGACGTAGACTCGGTGGTCACACAATTGAGGGGTATTCGTTGTCCTTCCATCGCCTGGGAAAACGGGAAATCGGTACTCTCCTGCGCGGATGCTATCGCCAGCGTCCTGGAAAAATACACCTGTACCGGAAAGAGCAATGGAAACGGAAACGGTCATACCGCAACCGAAAAGGCCAAAGTGCAGGATTTTGGACTGGTGAAGAACACCGCCGGACAGTGTCCGGAATGTGCGAATTTGCTGGTCTATCAGGAAGGTTGTTTTGTTTGTCCCGGTTGCGGATATACCAAGTGTTAAACTCACGGTTACGGTATATAATAAAACTAAGATGCCAGGAAACTTTTCGCTAAGTTTCCATAATGAAATCTACAGGGTCGAAAGGTCTGCCGCAAATAACTAAAAAGGAAGGTGTAAATATGAAAAAATTTATTTTTATTACACCCGAAGGATTGACCTTCAAGCCCAATTGTGATCACCCCGAACCTGACTACATGGATATTCAAATTTTCAGCTTTGACAAAAAGCACTCCATCGAAGATTCTCTCAGTGATTTAATAGAGCTTAACCAAAATATGACAGGGAATAATCTGGATAGCCCGTTCTCAGTCCGCATCGAAAAGGAGAACAAGAAAAACCTCTGGTTAAGCGACCACAAGACTACGACCTCCCACGCATCCTGAAAATAATGGTCTATTTCCTTCAACTCCTTTCATCTGTTAAACTGGTCAATAGTAACAGATAAAAGGGGTTTTGTATGTCGAAATCAAACCGTCCTGCCGGGCTTTCCCGTTTTGAACTGACGAAGGTTGCGCTCGGCACATCTAATGCTGACCTCGCCATCATCAATAGCCGCCTTGTTAATGTTTACACTGCTGAAATCATTACCGGAGACTGTATTCTCACTAAAGGTGATAAAATAGCCTACGTCGGACCATATGCCAAACGGGGGATTGGACCCGATACCCGCATCATCGATGCCTCCGGCCAGGTTCTTGTTCCTGGATTCATTGAAGGACATACTCACACAGACTACATTTATTCCAGTCATGAGTTGGTGAGATACGCTTTAAAAACCGGCACTACCTCTATCATTTCCGAGACCGGAGAAGTAGCCTATGGTTTAGGATATCGTGGAATTATCGAATACCTTAAATCAATGGCAGACCAGCCTGTAAAATCATGGATTACCCTGCCACCCATGGTCAACCTGAGCCCTATCGCCAGAGAGAATCTGCTGACAGTGGAACAGATACGCCGGCTATTAAGAAGAAAAGAAGTTCTTGGGCTCGGCGAACCTTACTGGGCGCCGGTAGTGGCCGGAGATAAAAGGCTCCTGGAGATTATCGAAGAAACTCTAAGAGCGGGAAAAAAGGTAGAGGGGCATTCAGCAGGAGCCACAGCCAACAAACTTCAAGCCTATACCGGGCTCGGTATCTCTTCTGACCATGAGCCGATTGAAGTTGAGGAAGCTCTGGAAAGATTAAGACTGGGACTTACCGTCATGATCAGAGATGGAGAAATTCGTCAGGACCTGGAGGCGGTCAGCCGCATCAGAGAACGGAAAATAGATTTCAGGCGGCTAGCTTTGTCTACCGATGGTATCGGCCCCTGCCAGTTGACCACCTCAGGATTTGTTGATCATCTCATCCAAAAAGCGATCAATCTTGGCTTTCCACCCGTACAGGCCATTCAAATGGGTACCCTTAACGTCGCGGAGCATTTCAACCTGAGCGACTTCGTCGGCGGGATTGCTCCGGGCAGATTTGCTGATATTATTTTTATCCCGGAACTGGATGTCATCAAGCCTCAGATGGTCATCAGCAACGGACAAATAGCCATGCAAAATGGAGAAATTCTGGTCTCACCCCGCCGTCACATCTATCCTAAATATGCCTGTCAAACTATCCATATCGAACGAGAAATTAAAGCCAGGGATTTTACAGTCCCCCTGAAGAGGCATGACTCAACGGCAAAAGTAAGGGTCATTGACCAGGCGTCAAATCTTTTGACCAAAGAAGCCTTTTTCGAACTCCCGGTGAGCCATGGAGAGATCGAAATGGATCAGGCTCGCGGTATAATTAAAATAGCAGCCATCGAGCGAAATTATACTCAGGGCAAGACCTTCACTGGATTTCATCATGGCCTGGGACTAAAACAGGGAGCAATCTCCACCAGCACTGGCTGGGACTCTAATAATCTCATCGTGGCCGGTACGAATGAAAACGATATGGCCCTGGCCGTTAACCGGGTGAAAGACCTGGGAGGAGGAATGGTCATCAGCCAAAATGGTGAAATACTGGCCGAACTGGCGTTTCCGGTTTGCGGTAAGCTTTCGACTGAACCGATGGAAGTCCTGGCAGAAAAGCTGACGCGACTGCAACAAATAAGCCAGGAAATGGGTTGTACCTCGCCGGATATCCGGACCACCCTTTCCGTTTTGACCACAACTGCCATACCCTATCTGCGGATTTGCGAATCGGGACTATTTAATCTCCGTACTAACGGGCTGGTAGACCTTGTTGTAGATGAATCCACGTAAGCGCTCGATTACCTGGGAAGAAAGGCAAAAAGCCAGACAGCGACTGAAGAAAGAAACCGGGACTATTATTAAGGACTGGGGCGGAAAACTGCCCTTCGCTTTCGTTTACCCCAATTCCTACTATATCGGTATGTCAAATCTGGGGATGCAGGCGATTTACGGATGGTTAAATCAACGGGAAGACTCTGTCTGCGAAAGGGTTTTCTGGGATCAAGAAAACCGCGAAAAGGGAGCTTTACCGCTATCCGTTGAATCTCAGCGGCCTATTAACGACTTTGCTGTCCTGGCTTTTTCTTTAAACTATGAGATTGATTATTTAAACATCGCGCCTCTTCTAAAGGCCAGCGGCATCCCGCTTTATTCAACCGAACGGGATGAAACTCAACCTCTGATAATCGCCGGCGGACCCTGTATCACCTCTAATCCGATGCCGGTGGCACCTTTCTTCGACTGCCTGTGCATTGGAGAAGCAGAGGCGATTCTACCGCTGCTGCTACCGGTATTCAGAGAAGGGATCTCAGGCCCCCGGGATGATCTTCTCCGGGAACTGTCAAAACTCCCCGGAATTTACATTCCTCGCTATCCTCCTTTATTAAAAGTGAAACGACAGTGGCCCGGAAACCTGGACGATTTCCCGGTACACTCGATTGTGCTTACCCAAGATACCGAACTTAATGATTTATACCTCATCGAGGTAGAGCGAGGTTGCTCTCACGGCTGTCATTTTTGTCTTGTCAGTCGATCCTTCAGCCCGATGCGATTCCACTCTAAAGACCATATTCTCAATCAGGCAGAAACCGGTCTTCGATACCGCCGCAGGATCGGTCTGGTAGGACCAGCCGTTACCGACCATCCCCAGATAGAAGAACTTCTCGAGCAATTACTGGAAATGGGCGCCCAGTTATCTATCAGTTCGCTGAGAATTACCTCACTTACTTCCGGTATACTCGGTCAGATGGTCAGAGGAGGTCTCCGGTCAATTGCGCTGGCTCCTGAAGCCGGCTCGGAGTACCTGCGCCGGTCTATTCATAAAGACATTACCGAAACTCAAGTTCTTGAAGCCATCCGTATAGCGACCGAAAAGAGAATGCAGCAGATCAAGTTATATTTCATGATCGGCCTGCCGCAGGAAACCGAGGAAGACATCCGGGCGCTGGTTGACTTAACTCTGGAAGGAAAAAAGATTATCGATGCACGGCAAATGCAAACCCGCCTTACGGTGAATATCTCTCCCTTTGTACCCAAAGCCGGCACCGTTTTTCAATGGATGCCGATGGAGGACCCGGAAATACTCCAGCAGAAGATTGCCGCGGTCAAGAGCCGACTTTCACCGCAAGGAATACAGGTCAAAAATGAAAGCTCCCAATGGAGCGAGGTCCAGGCTGTCCTTTCAAGAGGAGATACGAACCTGGCGGATGTTCTGGCAGATATTGATAAGGAGTCTTTACCCGTCTGGCGCCAGGCGACCCTTAAACACGGCGTGGATATAAATTTTTATGCGCACCAGCGATGGGAAACCGACCAGAAATTACCCTGGGACATCCTCGACTCAAATAAAAAGTAATGGAACACGAATCAAATCAGGCTTTGAAAAAAGAAATCCGGGAATCCGTTCAGTTAGACGTCCTTTTGTTGATTTTGGGACCACACTGCCCATCGAGAATAAGTACATCATTTTTTTTGCCGGCACGCCGGGCAGTCACGAAAATCAACGGCCAGAGGATACCCACGATGACTACCATGGATATCAGCAGCCAGGCAGAAAAATTAATATCGGTCCCGAGAGGGTTGTGAGCGGCAATAAATCCTAATAGTATCAATACCCCATCATAAACCACCGAAGCCAGGGCGACTCCTACCACAAAATAGTCGTACCGCAATCGGACTGCTCCGCAGGCAACCGAGGTGACTTGAAGCAGTCCAGGCGTTAATCTTCCCGTGATGATCGTTAGCAGTGACCAATGATTCAGGCGAATCTTCAACGAATCCATTCTATTACCTATTCTGGGAAGATGACACTTCAACCAGTTTATGAAAGCTGCCCCCAGATAACGGGACAATAAATACAATATACCGGAGCCTAACTGCCTTCCTAAAAATAACGCAATTACGATCACAAATACAGGAACCCAGGAAGAATGGGGTGCTGTCATCACCCGGTAAGCCGTCAGGATCAGAATCGAATCCAGAACGAAGGGGACCGGGATTCCTACGTCGGTAATAGCTGCCAGAAGAAAAAGCACCAGCGGACCGTTAGGATTGCTAGGCATGAATGTGGATTCCAGGATATTGAAAACGTTTGTAAAAAATTCTACCATATACTTCTCTATGTATGTCTATACAATAACCATCGCATCATGTATATTTTAATTGAATGTCTTTGATTTAACAACTGAATTGTTAAGGCTCTATTTTTCACTATCAATACATGACACCCTGCGATAAAAAGGTGCTATACTTTAACCATCTATTCCACATAGATCAGGTGCATTATGGCCGAAAATCCAAATGAAATAAAAGAACAAATTGAAACCTTAAGAGAAGAAATAAACCATCATAATTCCCTTTACTACGTTATGGACTCTCCTGAGATCAGCGATGCGGAATATGATAAACTCACGCACAAGCTACGTGACCTGGAATCCAAATATCCACAGTTTATCACTCCTGATTCTCCTACGCAGCGGGTGGGATCGGCCCCGGTCCAGGCTTTTGGCATCGTCGAACACCGGATTCCGCTCCTTTCTTTGGCAGATGTAGGTAACGACGATGAACTGATGGGCTGGTATACCAGGGTTGTTAAAATGCTAAACGGCGTAAGTTTTAACTTCGTCTGCGAACACAAGATAGATGGACTGGCCGTTGCTTTAACCTATACCAACGGCAAACTGGAAATTGGAGCCACGCGCGGTGACGGTTCACGCGGCGAAAACATTACTCAGAATATCCGCACTATCCATAGTGTTCCTCTGACTCTGCCGAAAGGCGCCCCTTCGCGATTTGAGGTACGCGGCGAGGTCTTCCTGCCCAAGTCCGGATTTAATAAAGTAAATAAAGAACGGGAAGAAGAAGGACTGCCTCTGTTTGCCAATCCTCGCAACGCAGCCGCGGGATCTGTCAGACAGCTTGATCCGAAGATTACTGCCAGACGTCCTCTGGATACCTATATTTATCATCTGGGATGGATCGAGGGTGCATCTGCTAAAGAAACTCACTGGGAGAACCTTCATTTTATGCAATCCCTGGGATTTAAAACAAATCCTCATAATAAACTGGTAGAAAATATCGATCAGGTTATCAAATACTATCACGAGTGGACTGAGAAACGCGAAAGCCTTCCTTATGAGGCTGATGGCATCGTGATCAAAATCAATCAGCACCGGCTCCAGCAGCAGCTCGGAGCCGTTGGGCGCGAACCCCGCTGGGCGATTGCTTTCAAATTCCCTCCCATCGAGGGGACTACCAAGCTCCTGGATATTGAAATCAGTGTTGGACGAACGGGGACCTTAAATCCGGTAGCCGTTATGGAACCGGTTGCGATCGGCGGTGTCACTATCACTCACGCGTCTTTGCATAATGAAGATGATATCCGGCGTAAAAAAATTCACATTGGCGATACGGTGATCGTGCGGCGCGCCGGCGATGTGATACCTGAGGTGGTCGGCTCTACCAAACATTCAGGAGAGGAAGATGAGTTCCACCTGCTGAAGAAGATAAATGGACGGTGTCCTTCCTGCGGTTCGGAAGTGTTCCGCGAGGAAGGAGAGGTCATGTATTACTGTACCAACGCGGCTTGCCCGGCTCAACTTCAAGAACACCTCCAGCATTTTTCTTCTCGTACCGCCATGGACATCCGCGGAATCGGCGTCTCAATGAGCGAAGCCCTGTTGAAAGCGGGTCTGGTGAAAGACGCCGCCGACCTTTACTTTCTGAAACAGGAGCAAATTGAAAAGCTGGAAAGGATGGGAGAAAAAAGCGCCAGCAAACTGATAGACCAGATTCAGAAAAGCAAAGACCGTCCTTTAGCCAGAATCATTTTTGCTCTTGGCATTCGGCATGTCGGTGAGGAGATGGCGGAAAGACTGATCAAGCATTTTAACAGCATTGACAAGCTGGAAAAAGCCTCGCTTGAAGAGCTTATGTCTGTTCCCACGATCGGTCCCAAGATTGCTGAAAGCGTTCTGGACTTCTTCAAGCTGGAACGAAACCGGCTCATCATTGAAAAATTGAAAAAAGCCGGAGTGAAGTTGGAGCAGAAAGCCCCCTCCAGGGTAGAGAATTTGCCGCTTTCAGGACTGGAATTTGTTATCACCGGCAAGTTGCAGTCGTTCAGCCGTGAAGATGTGGAGGAGCGCATTAAGGCTCTCGGAGGCACGGCCAAGAGCGATATAACGAAAAATACCGGATACCTGGTAGTCGGTGAAGATCCGGGATCTAAACTTGCCAGAGCGCAGGCTTTAGGCATCCCCCAAATTGACGAAAAGGAACTGCTGAAAATGCTGGGAATGAACAGGTTGCTATGAAATTAATTGTCGGACTGGGAAATCCCGGTAAAGAATATTCAACCAACCGCCATAACATCGGCTTTCTTTGCCTGAACCATTTTGCCAGACTGCACCGGATCACTTTGGATCGGAAACAATCCAAATCCCGCATAGGGACCGGTAGCGTGGTCGGGAATGAAGTCGTACTGGCCAAACCCCAGACTTATATGAATCTCAGCGGGGTGGCGGTCAGCCAGCTTATGCAGAAATACAAAATCACCCCGGATGACATTATTGTGATTCATGATGATCTGGATTTACCGCTCGGAAAGATCCGCATCCGCAAGGGGAGCAGCGCCGCCGGACATAACGGGATCAAATCCATCATTGCTAACCTCGGAACTCAGGACTTTATCCGCATCCGTGTAGGCATTAGCCGGCCTGCGGTGGAAGGCGAAAACAAAGAAGAAAGAGTCGTGGACTATGTCCTGGGTGATTTTATGGAAGTCGATAAACCCGTTATCGAAGATACAATTCGCCGCGTGAGCGATGCACTCATCTCCATCCTTACTGAAGGCCTCAACACAGCCATGAACAAGTTTAATTAACTTTGCAAGTGGGCCCCTTGCAAAAGAGGTAAAATGATTTCGAAAATTGCCGGATATATTGTCCGGCATGAAGGTAAAAAATTTTTAAAACTGAAAGAACAGCTCGACGAAACCAGTATCACGCCGGGAATTCTCAGGCCAGGTGAACAACTTTCACTCTATATTCATATCCCTTTTTGCCGCAAACTCTGCCCCTTTTGCTGCTTTAACCGCTATTTATTCAATGAGGATAGAGCTCGCCAATATTTCATTGATCTCCGAAAAGAACTGGATATTTATTTTGAGAGAGGTTTTACCTTTTCAAATTTCTATTTTGGCGGCGGTACGCCCACCATCCTGATGGATGAATTGCTGGCTTTTGTGGACTATCTAAAGTTAAAATTCAACGTTAAAGAGATTTCACTGGAGACCACTCCTTACGAAATTACTCCGGAAATATTATCTGCCTTGAAAAAATCCGGCGTAAAGCGACTCTCACTGGGAGTACAAAGCTTTGACGACGAAATGTTGAAAGCCATGGGCCGGACTCTCTGTACCGGAGCCGAAACCAGAGACAAAATTGGTATCGTTCAGGGTCAATTCCCCACTTTAAATATAGATTTAATTTTCAATTTTCCCTTCCAGAATATCGGCCAGTTTCGCTCTGATATCGCCACTTTTAAACAGCTAGGAATTGACCAGGTCACTTTCTACCCCCTCATGCCCTCCCCCCACAAAAAAAGCGCCATGGAGAAGAAGTTCTCCCGCGTGGATAATTCCCTTGAGCAGGTTTACTATAATACTATCCTCAATGAAATTTATGGACAGGGCTATCAGGCTTCCACGGTCTGGTGCTTCTCTAAAGGCAGTCAGATGATTGATGAGTATATCGTGGACTATGCTGACTACATCGGTATTGGTGCCGGATCAGTGAGTCTAGTGAACG
>DEUU01000368.1 GCA_002362735.1 Dehalococcoidia bacterium UBA3254 | reverse complement strand
TCAGCAGCTCCCGGAATACCTGGTCATAAATACTATCAACTACTTCGTCCATTCCGATCACTTGGACAGCCCCATTGGCATCATTTTCGATGAAGGCTTTCAAACCATTTTTTATCATATCAGAGGTAATATCGCACATTCGGGGAATATCGATCAGGGGCTTTAGAGGAGGTTCATCTCCAATCATAACGACAATCTTGGCAATGCCGGAAGCATAGTCACCGATACGTTCCAACTCTATGATAATATTCAAAATGGCGACAATAGCGTTTAGCTCGTTCGCACTCGGCCGTTGATCTGTAATAAGTCCAATAGACATCTTCTCAATTTCAAACCGTTTCCGGTTGATTTGTGCATCATCGGCAATTATCTGATGGGCAAGGTTCAAGTCTCGCTTTTTCAAGGCCTCAACTGCACGGCCAAGCGCTTTCTCTACCATGCTTCCCATCACCAGGACTTCTTCTTTATCTTCACGTAATAATTTTTCAAAAGCCTCTCTGTTTTCCATATCTATCACTCCTCTAAGAATTTCACCCTAAAAAATCGTAGAATCAGGCGTACTTCAGAGCAATTCCCTCCAGAATATTTGCGAAAGCCTCGCAGGCATCCACCGCCGATTCCATTTTCTGATAAATCTCACGCCACTTTACAATCGAAGCCATATCGCTGGTGTGAGAGAAGAGTTCGACCAGTGCCTTGCGGTAGATAATATCACCGGAATTTTCCATCTGGTTAATGGAAATACACCGGCTGATAAGCTTTTCTTTTCGCATTCTGAGCTTAATCTCCGATACGCTCTCTTTTACCTCCAGCGCCGCGTTCAGGATAATATCACACATTTCTTTGGCCCGATCTGTGGGACTTTCAATGTTATATAAATAAAGCATGTCTGCCACAGCATGTATACGGTTGGCAATTTCATCCAGCGCATGGGCGAGTGCAGAAATATCCTCTCTGTCCAGCGGGGGAACAAAGGTGCGATGGAGAAGCGTCATGATATCATGGATCATGGCATCCCCATCCTGTTCCATATCAGCCAGTACGCTGGCTCTTTCCTTGATGTTTTGCCAGATGAAGACCATATCCTTCAACTGATGGGCCATTTTGACGATATTGTCTGCTTGCTGCTCAAAAAAAGCGAAAAATTTCGTCTCTTTGGGAACCAGCGAAAAACTAGGCATTGACAACGAGCCTCCCGAAGTCATTATATGCGTCATTGTAGACGAGCATTATCCAATAGTCAAACAACCTGTAAAGATGGCATATGATGACATTTTACACTTTAATTTTACGACAAAGTTACTAAGGTTAGTTCAAGTTGCCAATCGATGATTTCAGAACCAGCTAATTGTTCGGATTACGGTTAAGGAAGGAGTCATAGCTGGTCTTCAACGCCTTAAGTCTTGATTCGACTTCGTTTTTGTCTGTCAGCCTTGAGATTCGCTCCACTTCATTTACCGCGATGATATCTGCTTTCAATCTTAAACGCTCCGCTGCAGACTGGGTACGGGTCTGAAAACCGTATGCCTCTCTCTGATCGATAGCGAATGAGGTGGTTTCGAGAATAAGTTCTATTAGAGGTTCCTTTTTCATGAGGTCGGTTTCATAATTTATCCACTGATGCCAGGAAGGTCCGGATAGAGCCCGGATATACTCCTCGAGGTTCCGATAAAGAAGCTTGTAACCATATTTTTCTGGAAAGTCGAACGCCAGAGACCCGGGATCAAGGAGAATGGGACCCGTGATCGGTCCTCCTAAAGGTACGCCAGTTCCAATTCCAAAATAACGACCTTTCGTTTGAGCAATTTGTTCTAATTCGGAGAGTTTATCCCACAGTTCCAAAGTATCATTTATATTTTCCCGGTTTTCTCCCGCCAGTCCCACAGAAAAGAATGATGTAACCGGTATCAGATACTTGTGACACAGCTTCACCGTATCAAGCAAATCTGCGGTCGAATAATGCCTGCCAAGCATTTTACGCACAGCATCGCAACCGGTATCCGGGCAAATATGAATGGTCACCGGTATTTCTGTCTCCGCAACCGCTTTAATGAACTCTTCCCCGGAAGGTATGAGAAGGTCCAGAGACAACCGCTCGATATTTGTCTTCTCCAGACGTAAAGCCTGCAACAATTCCCGCCAGTATTTTTCTCCACCCATGCGCGGATCCTGATAAAGTCCTACCGACCGGACCCCCTGAGCACCGAGGTTTTTAATATCTTCGACGATTTTTCCAGCACTTCTAAAGGCAGGTTTATCCATGCCCAGGTAAGTCTTGTAGGTATAGGCTGACCCTCCGCAAATAGCGCAGTTATAAGCGCAACCGCGACAGACCTCCAAACTCCACCGGGGCATCAAGTCCGGAGCAAATATCGAGGTTTTCGGTTCCAGAAGGTCGAAGCGAGTGTAATTAAATTCATCCAGGTTTAAACTAGGGGGTAACAGAGGGGTAATGGTAATCTCCCCGTCCTCTTTACGATAAGTCAAATTATGAGTTTCTGAGATTTTCCCGGATTTCTCTGATGCTCTGAGATACTCCAGAAAAGCTTTTTCCGCCTCACCCCGGATGACGGCGTCCACAAACTCATATTTGCTTATAATCTCATCGTGAAAACGGGTTGCCGTCAACCCTCCCATAACCACCTGTGAGTCCGGATGATATTTTTTACATAGCCGGGCGACCTCCATCGCTCCGGGAGCATGCTGCTGAAAGTGGAGGCCAACGGCAAATATTCGGGCAGATATCTTTTTTAAATGCTGTTCAGTATCAAAAGAAGGATCCGCAACCATCCGGTCACCCAAATTATCGATCGTGACTGTGTAACCGTGCCTGTCCAGGTATTCCGCCAGGCTCAACATCCCGATCGGTACCTTTGTATACTGGACGGATTCGACTGAAACGCCGAGAGGTCCCGGGAAGATGGTCTTCTTGCGGAAATCGAAAATCGCCGGAGGATGAATTAAGATGACATCGTAGTTAGACAAAGTATTTTAATTCCGTTCTTGTCATTCTGAACTTGATTCAGAATCTACTATCGCCGTCGAGGCGATTCCTTCCTGGAGAATTTTGGATATTCCTCGCGAAATAGCCTTCTCGATGAAGGCGGTAGATTCCGGCTTTCGCTGGAATGACAAAATAGTATTTATAACCAAATAAGGCGAGGATATTGAATCCTCGCCTTATTTTAATTCTTTCGAGGTATCTAGGTTAAGGGAATATCGCCCAGACTGACATCTTTTTCAGTACTGACTTTAATAGTCTTGGATTTCTTCCCTTTTTCAATCGTTAGAGTAAACTTGCCTACGGGGAGCTTTTCAAACTCGAAGTCGCCGTAACTGTCTGTCTTCGCGGAATAGGTCTTTTTACTGTTTCCGCTCTCGACCAGAGAAACGTTAGCCCCGATGATGACTTCTTTTTCCTCCGGATCGTAGACTGTCCCGGCAACAAATCTCTTGGGGAGGCCCAGATAATAGACGTGCGGTTTATCATGAGCGACGCGCTCTGGTTTAGTATACTCTGCCTTCGCTATGTATTCTTTAGCCTCAGATTCTTCCATGAACTTAAGGGCCAGAGTCGGGCAAGCATCTACGCATCTCGGTTCTTTCCAACCGCTATCGATCAGATGAGCGCAGCCGGTACATTTTTGAGCAATGTTCAGGCCGTCATTGAAGTAGATCACGCCGTAAGGACAGGAATCTACGCAAAGTTTGCAGCCGGTGCATTTAACCGGGTCGATGATTACCAGACCATCTTCCCGACGATAGATCGCACCTTCTACTTTGCAGGCATCCATGCAGGGAGCGTCACCACAATGGTTGCAGAGGATTGGATAATAAGCTACCTTCACTCTGGGCACCTGGCCTCTGACGGTCTCCGTTAATTTCAGCCAGAAATGTCCGATTTCGGGTTCAGGTTTGGCATAAGGAGTCCAGTCATTGGCAACGTGCTCATCCTTGCAGGCAATCTGGCAGTTGTAACAACCATTACAGATTGATACGTCATGAACGAATACTTTCAATTATTTTCCTCCTTCAACCCAAGCATTGAACCGTAGACCGGAAGCCGGGTCGTATTCTCTCTCCCAGGCTTCGGGATAGAGCTTTCTCCACTCTTCCATCTCGGCCTGAGCCACTTTTTGTACATCTACCAGGAAACCGCTGGTGGCCTCACCGACGCAGTTCTTGGAAATAACCCAATCCGGGGAAATCAGGTCTATTGCGCCGCCCCGATCTATCTTACCAGCCAGGATTGAATCGCATCTAGCTCCATGATCCATGTAGGTTACACCGGGCATAATCCTCTCCCAGACTATGGCGCCACCGAGGACAACTCCTCTCTCATTGAAGACTTTGACGATGTCTCCGGTCTTGATGCCTCTGGAAGCCGCATCTTTCGGATTAACCCAGACTGGCTCGTACCAGTAACCGTCCCAGGCTTCAATTTTACATGTTAATGCTTCCCGTGTCCAGGGGATATCATCTCCCTGAGCGTGAGTCCTCCACCTGGGATGGTTGGCCACGATCAAGAGCGGGAATATCTTGGCGCGGCTGCCGCTTACTCTCTCATCATGCATTTCGCTCTTTTCCACCCACTGTGGATAAGGCGGCCTTTCTTTATCGGTGGGGAAAGCTTCAGCCAGTGCTTCAGAATACAACTCCATCTTTCCCGTAGGAGTGGGTATGGGATTGTTGTCCGGGTCCTCGTAGAACTTTCTCCAAAGGGACTTTTCAATGTCTTTTTCCCAGTCCTTAGCAATCGGGAACACAAAATACTGCTTGTCTTTGAAATCTTCCCAGCTCAGGAATTTATCGGTGCCCATGTTGGTGAACACCAGTTTTTGGAGGTCCTGAAGAGTCTGACCCTGGGTAATCTCTTCATATTTACCCATCTTTTTCGCCACTTCCATGACCGCTTCAAAGTCGCTCTTGGATTCGCCGATGGGTTCGATGGCCTTGTTCTGGATAGCAATATGCTGGAATTGAACACCCTGCCGGGTATGAGTGACGATATCGTCGACTTCCATCATGGTATTGGTCGGTAAAATGATATCGGCATAGAGTGTATCATTTTCTAGCCAGGGGTGCTGAACGACAATGGTTTCGATCTTGGGACTTCGGTAAGCTTCGATCGTCTCATTACCGCAGTTCCAGCAGGTAGTACGGCAGGGATTATCACACCAGAGCATATGGATTTCGGTACCGCCGTCTTCTTTAGCGATAGGATAAGTATATTTCTTAAACTGGTCCTCTACCGGAGCTTCGATAGCACCGCTGCCATAATATGAAAGAGAACCGAGTTGGATGGCTTTATGAACCAGGGTTTTCGGGATTAGCTGTTTACCCCAGGCCGCCACTGTGGACCGGGTCGGTTTGATCAAACGTTCACCGAGTACCGGGTTGAAGAAACGGGTGGTCTTAATGCCTTCTGCGCGGGGCATGCCGCCGTAAGTGATCTGGATCTGCCACTTGCCCGGACCGCCGAGGCCTTGCATCGCCAGAAGGACGCATTCAAGTCTGGCCGGCTCATGAGAGTAAGGCCCTCTAACATAAGAACCGCCGAAGTAGTGAGCTATGGAAACGGTTTTCTTCGCCCAGTCCCTGGCCAGAGCTTTGATCGTCCATTCGGGAACGCCGCATTTTTTGGAAGCCCATTCCGGGGTCTTGACGATACCGTCTTCATCGTTGCCCAGGACGTAGTCTTTGATCTTATCAAAACCGACCGTGTGGCTCTTTACATATTTCTTGTCATAGGTCCCTTCTTTAATCCAGGTATAAATAATTGCCAGATGCATTGCCGCATCTGTATTGGGCAGGATGGGAATCCATTTATCTGCATGGACCGCTGCTCCGTAGTTTAAATCCGGGCAAACATAGACTTGCTTGATTCCGCAATCACGCCAGAAGTAACAGAGACGTGAAGCGAACTGACCGACAAACCCCCAGGGTGTAGTCTCGGGATCGCAGCCCCAGAACAATACCATGTCCGAATATTCTGTAATATCTTTGATTGAGTTATCCGTCGGATGCATCATACCGACGATGCCCTGGCCCCAGACATGCTTGGAACCGAAGTACCAGCCTTCCCAGCTGTCCGGGTTTCGAACCATCTGGGTGAAACCACCGATTTTATCCAGCAGTAGGCCTGACTGGCCGTGAGGCGTGTTGATCGTCTTGCATTCCCCATGACCATCGCCTTGCAGCATGATACCCAGGGGTCCATATTTCTTATGGATTCTTTTAATTTCGTCGGCGATGATTGTGGAAGCTTCATCCCAGGAGATTCTGACAAATTTGCTCTTGCCGCGGTTCTCCGTATTTCTCTCGCCTTTGGGATTCCAGTCCACCCTCTTCATAGGATACTGGATGCGGTTGGGGGAATAGGTCCTCTTCTTATATGCCAGCGAGTAAGGACCGATGCAGGTCTTGGTAAGGGGTTGGAGTTTGACACCGTCTCTCTCAAATTTCCAGGGGTTGAAAGATTTCATGTCATATTTCCAATCATAATGGAAGGGTCTGACGCGGACGACTTTTCCGTCTTTGACATCGACAAAGACTGGTGCACCGCCGCCATGCATTCCGCCAAGGGCGGTAGATTTCAGAACCGTTTTATCTACCTGGGCAATTCCCCTGGCTTTGGGTTCACCTTTTTTCTCTGCCATTCATTCCTCTCCTTTCAGGGTATTCAATCTCTTTAACTTTAGACTTTATTATATAGCATAATAAACTGATACTCAAATATTTTGTGACTTTGATCACATACGTTTATTTATTTGATACCAGGATTTTTTGCCAGCCATCTACCTTCCGGTTGGATAAATAGCCCTTTGATATACTATAGATAGAGGATAAAAATCTTAAATCCCAAAGCAAATTAACAAATTTTCTTTCGATATTTTTTGAGATTTTTCTTTAAATTAATCTAAGAGGTGGCAGCGATGGCAAAAAAGGAGAGGATGGTCGTTAAAGGAAACCGGCTGGCTGAAGCGATCCGTGAACTGGTAGGAAGGGGTGATGCCAGGAAAGTCTGTCTGATAAGCGAAGAGAATCATCTTCTGGATATTCCGTTAACCACGAAAGATCCGGCCTCTCCGGCTAATTTAATCGAAGCTCCCGTACTGGCAGCTATCCGGGCCTTCGGCAGCCTGGTAAATGAGTGTATCGTCGAAGTAGAAAAAGTCGAGAAGCCAAAAAAGAAGTGATGTCTTCTCCTGACCTTTGGCTGAATTGTAAGTATACCTTTTGACTGGAAATGGTCTGGCTCCGGGGAATCAAGCCCGGCCGGAGCCCGCTGTAGCAGAGAACTTGCCATAAACGTGCTGCTCCACGCTGTACTTATATTCTAAGCTTAAACTATTACGAAAATATTAAGAAAACAGACTATTTTAAACTATAAAAATATATAGTTGCGGATATGTTATACTCTGTGCTGGATATATACCGAATGCCGGTTAGCATGAATCATCATGAGCACGAACAGAGCTACACCCCCGAGGAAAAACGGAACTACCAGCCAGGTCAGAGCGGTACCGGTGAAAAAGAGAAAATCGAAGATCCCGTGTGCAATCATTGCCGCTACCAGCCCGAAATAGGTTAAGGATTTATGTTTCAACATACCCAGTTTGGTGAGAGCCAGCGGATATCCCCAGAGAGATGAAAAAACGACGTGGGCCAAATTTGAAAAGAGACCCCTTACAAGAAGTACCTGCCACCCAAAGCTAACGACGTAGATGATGTTTTCCAGAGAAGCAAAACCCAGAGCTGAAGCTGCTGAATAAATCAGCCCGTCCGCTGGTTCTTCAAAATGTGGAGAATTATAGACACTGAATCTGACTACGGAAAATTTCCCGGCTTCCTCCGTAACCCCGGCTACAACAAAGGCGACGTAAGCCGCTGTGGACACAGACAAATTCCCGGATACTGATCCGGGATATAGTACCGACTCTATGATTGCCACCGGTATAGCGATAACCATTCCTAAAATAAATGTACGGATGACCAGCCTTTTCGGCTCCGGTTTGTATCTGTCCCCTTTATAAATAATCCAGAGCCAGAAGGCACAGGGGGCAATCGCCGCCAGGATGATTACAACGATGTTCAGCAGCATACATATATTTTAGCTCAACTTCCGGCAATTGTCTTTGCTTCAGTAAAAGGCCTATCCAAATATCGTTACCAAGGCCATCTTCTATGCCCATATTTACGAAGCATCGTTCTGCCTTTGCAAGCAGAGCAAAGCAATCCACATCCCTCAACATTAATAACAACTTAGCCTTCTAAAATATAGTAAAATACTCATCTACATACTAAGATTTGGCCACAGACAATAATACTTTTACCTTGACAAAGCCCTGCCCCTTTGCCAGAATTAAGTCCTCAATTTTGATTTATGAGGGAAAATATGACCAGGATTGATACTGAAGCTCATTTTTATACCAAGGAATATCAGGATTATTTGTTCTCACGCCAGGATACACCCCGGGAGGAAATCTATAAAGGTTATGTTCGCTTATGGTACGAATCACAAATCTGGGAACCCCACGGAATGGAGATCGAAGATCAACTTCTGGACTTAGCCGAAGGTAGACTTAAAAATATGGACCAGTCGGGTATTGATATACAGGTTTTAAGCTTGTCTACGCCCGGATGTGAGCAGTTCAACTCTGCTGACGGTATGCACTTCTCCCGCCGGACTAACGAGGCTTTGTCCACGGCAATATCCAGGCATCCTGACCGTTTTATCGGTTTAGCTTCTCTCGCCGTGCAGAGCCCGGAAGAAGCTGCCGGTGAATTAGAAAGAGCGGTCCTGAAACTTGGTCTCCGAGGAGCTAAAATCAACTCTCATGTCGGATATAGTTACCTGGATGATAAAAAATACTGGCCGGTATTCGAGGTTGCTGAAAAGCTGGATGTCCCGATCTTTCTTCATCCGAACACTCCCATCGCCTCCAGCCTCAAACCATATTCCGACTACGGATTTGCCCTGGCTGGCCCTCCCTGGGGTTTTGGAGCCGAAGTCTCCCTGCATGCCATGCGTTTGATCTACAGCGGACTTTTTGATCGATATCCGCGGCTGAAGATCGTTCTTGGGCATCTCGGAGAGGGACTCGTCTTCTGGATCTATCGCATTGATTTTAGTTTTAAAAAGCCCTGGATGGGAGAAGAAGTCCGCCCTGATATCCGGAAAGCACCGAGTGAATATCTCCGGAATAATTTTTATGTCAATAATGCTGGAATGTATTCTATACCTGCCTTTTTGAGTGTCTTTATGGAGCTCGGGGCAGATCATATGATGTTTGCAGCGGATTATCCATACGAAAACTCCTTGGAGGCGGTAGATTTTATAAATCGGATTCCCGTCTCGAATGCTGATAAGGATAAAATTCACCATCTGACCGCTAAAAAGCTGTTTAAAATAAACTGAATTTAATATTAAAAATATTACACTTTTACTTTTAACATTCGATTTTTGGCTTGTTGTCTATTTGAATTGTACTGAGATATTCGGTATTGTTAGGAAAAGAGGCACAGAAAGATATGATTTGCTTGACTCCCTCGAAGCAAAAACAATTTCAAACCAATCCGGGAATATTTATCGTGAAGGCCGTCCGGGATTATATTGCCAGGAGTCCCGATAATCGCTTTGATTTTTCTCCGGATGAGCCTATCTGGGATGAGCCCTTGGTCGCTTGTGCAAACGGTGATGACCCTCTTTTTCAAGAATATAAGACTGTAATTGGTGAATATCACGTGACTCCCCGTGAAGTCCTGGAGATGTATCTTAAAACCGGAGGTCTGGGTAAAAAGGACCTTTCCCGGATCAGCGTAATCTCCTGGGTACTGCCCTCGACGACTAAAACCCGCTTCAGTATGAAAGAGGAAACCACTGTCTGCTCGTTAAGATGGAACCATACCCGATTAAAAGGGCAGGAAGTTAACTATCGTCTTGAAAGATACGTGGTAAGCTTACTTGAGAGCATGGGATATCTGGCGGTAGCTCCAGATCTGGCTAAATGGTGGAGCATGATCGAAGAACCCAACGGTAAGTCTTGCCGCTGGTCTCAGCGCCATGTTGGCTATGCTGCCGGACTCGGTACCTTCAGTCTGAGTGACGGTTTCATTACGCCCAAAGGGATAGCGATCCGTCTTGGCAGCGTAGTTACTAATTTGGCATTGCCGATTACTCCCAGACCTTATTCCGATTATCGTGCCAACTGTCTCTTCTTGCGCCAGGGTGGTTGCGGGAAATGTATTTCACGCTGCCCGGCCCAGGCTATCAGCGAAAAAGGTCACGATAAGAACAAATGCGAGCTGTATCTAAAGGCAATGAAACAAAATCTCGAAAAGTCCGGACAGTTAGCCGTGAACGGATTTCTTTATACGGATATTTTAGGCTGCGGTTTCTGTCAGACCGATGTCCCCTGTGAGAACTGCATTCCTCTATCCTGATGGTTAAAAAGATAGATCAATGATTCAGGAGCTGTTTTTTCATAATTCGATTTAACACCAGCGTCAGGATTAAAGCCAGAATGCTGACGATTAAAGCTGCAACAAACGCCCAGTAGTAATTTGAAGTCATATCGAATATTTTGCCGCCGATCCAGGGTCCAAGAGCTCCTCCGATATTGCCGACAAACAGCGCCAGGCCCATCACGGTTGCCATAGCTTTCGTCCCGCAGAATTTCCCTACAAACAGGGGTATCTGGGGTACTTCACCGCCGTAAGCGAGCCCAAAAATTACACCGAAAAGATAAAATGACCAAAGGGACTTAACAAAGAACAGGCTGGCCATGGAGGCGATAACCAGTAAAACGCAGGTAATTAGCGTATTATTTAGTCCGACTCTGTCGGAACCTGCCCCGATGATGAGCCGACCGCCAATGCTGGCAACTCCAATCACACTAACAAAGGTTGCTGCCACCAGCGGAGTTATACCCATATCTGTGGCGTAGTTGACCAGATGAACAACTACCAGTTGAGTACATCCTATAAGAAAGGCAAAAATCGACATCATAACGATCACCTTGGGATCTCGGATAGCCTGCAGTAAAGTCTTTTCCACCTGCTCGGGCCGCTGGGCCTGACTTCTTGTTACTCCTCCTGCCAGGGAAGACCGGGAAGAATTATCTCTAACTTTATCTGCCTTAACCTGTGAGGAAAACCTGATGCTTTCCAGGCTTTTCTCCCTTTTTTGAAGAGAGATGGAGGGAAGTGTCCCTGCCGGCGCTGGTTTTAAGAAGAGAGCAGAGACCATAATAATTATCCCGGATACCACACCACAGATAATAAAAGTTTGAGACCAGTTCAGTAGTTCTATCAGACTCTCAGCCCCGGGCACAATTAAAAGAGTCCCCAGGCCGACACCCGAAGAGATGATCCCCAAAGCCAGACCCCGGTTTTTCGTAAACCACCGTGAGGTCATCGCCGTCCCGATGCCAAAGGCACCGCTTAAACCGATGGATTCAATAACCGCATAGGTCAAGAAAAACTGCCATAAATTCTGGACATGCGCCGAGAGGAAAAATCCAAGTCCGATCATGAAGCCGCAAAAGACCATAACTTTTCTCGGACCATATTTATCTGCCACCCAGCCAGTTGCGATTGAGATCGCTCCCCGGAAAACCAGAGAAACTGAGTAGACCAGGGAGACCGTCTCACGGTCCCAGTTAAAATACGCAGCCAGAGGTTTAAAAAAGACGCTGTAGCTGTACATCAGACCGTAAGTAATGACCAGCATCAGGGTGCAAACGGCCACAATCACCCAGCCGTAAAAAAATTTTTTCCGGGCTACTGGTTTATCATGGGCGAGAGACAGCCCCGACATTATTTGAAAAAGCTCCCGAGGGAATCTGAGTATAACCGCTGGTATTTCATGGTGTTACGATCTTATTATAGTTGATTGATATCTCAACCTCAAACGTCAAGAGACTGAAAAAATGCAGACTATCCAGCGTGACCAGAGGCAGGGTGGGCAAAGCAGACCTCAGAGACTTTCGAACTTCTACTTCGCTAGAGCCTTGGTCAGCATATTGGGGAATTTTTTCGGCAATGCTAATTCAAAAAAATGCTATTTAACCTATCTGCAAAAAAGATGGGGATAAGTATATCACGTCGGACCAGTACTAAAGTGTCCTTGACTTTATGTTTTGCAAAGAATATATTATTAGATTAATACTAACAGTAAGGATAATCCGAACATTTAATGGAAACTTTATCTGGAACGGACCGAAAACAACTGATCGATGAGATTGGGAACGCCATGCAGTTGATGGCACGATCATGGAAATTCGATCCAGAGGTCTGGCTAGGACTAAATTTAACGACCGCTCAATTAAAGTGCCTGTTATTTATCGACTATGCGGGCAGCACCAACTTTAAAAACCTTTCAGATGCCCTGGGAGTCACTCCTCCTAGTATTACGGATGTTATCGATCGTCTGGTGGCCCAGCAACTGGTAAGCCGGGAGGAAAATCCGGAAAATCGGCGAATGCAGGTTCTGAAGACAACGGAAGCTGGCAGAACTTTCATTGCTAAACTTACTGAGAGCCGCCGGAATATGCTTTCATCATTACTGGAAAAATTGACTCAGGAAGATCTTTTTGTTTTAAATCGTATTTTTAATAAACTGGTGAAATCTAATATTGGAAGGCAGGGCAGCCAGGGATAGGGACAGATTACGGTTAACCATCCGCAGGGTCAATTTGGTGCCACCACTGAATTCTTTCCCGAATCAATAAAACTGGTCTAAATGTGATCTTCAATAGGAGAATAAAATGAAATCTTGGAAAACCATTTTGCTGTTCTTGATGATTTCGGTCCTGGTTTTATCTATCAGTGCTTGTGTGACCGGCAACCAACCTGTTGCACAGATTCAAAAGGTCACCGTAAAACGCGGTAATTTAACATCCGTCGTGACAGGCTGCGGGAAAATAGCAGTCTCAACAGACTCTAACTTGTCTTTTGGCAGTGGCGGGACTCTGAAGACTCTGAATGTAAAAGAGGGAGACCGGGTTACTAAAGGGCAGGTTCTGGCCGCTCTGGATACTTCCAGTTTAGAAGTACAACTGGCACAAGCCAGAGTAACCATGGATCAGGCGAAGCTCGCGCAAACTCAAGCCCAGAACACCTTGAACCAGGCCCAGTTAGCTCAAATTCAGGCAAAATCAGCCTTAGTGGTAGCCCAGTTCAATCTTGACCGCACTCAGGCTGTCAGCGATATCAAGGATGAAATTACCAAAATGGAGGAGCAAATCAAATACGCAGAGATGCTCACTCAGGATGCTCTGGCCCATAATGATTCAGATGGGGCTAATTACTGGCGGGCACAGAAAGCCTCCTACCAGATCGAATATGGCAGAGACCAGAAAAGACTGTTAGACCTTTTAAGCAATGCGGAATACACCGGCACCGGTGCGTTAACCTATAATATCATGGGCCAGACCTACGATCGGTTAACCGTGCAAGATGTCCAGATGAAGGAATTGGCTTTGGAAGCAACTCAGAAGGCAGTGGACCAATCCAATAATGGGATCAATCTCGCCCAGCAGATTATAGATCAGTCTAAAGATGGAATCGCTCTCGCTCAGCGAAATCTGGATTACATCCAGAAACAAATTAATGACGCCACTATCACATCTCCTTTAGACGGAGTGGTCGTGACGCTTTATCATAAACTCGGAGATATCATTCCCAGTCCCGTGGCCGCTCCCCAGATGATTGTTTACATTGTGGATAACATTAATCTGGAAGCCGATGTTAACATCGACGAAATGGATATTCCGCCGGTCCAAACTGGACAGAAAGCAATGATCAGCGTTGACGCTCTCCCTGAAACAACCCTGGAAGGCAAAGTCTTTTCAGTGTCTACAGTCCCTAACGCTCAGGCTGCCGCTACCGGAGTCACAGCTTACACCGTCAAAATCAGCTTCACGGCTCCCCAGGGATTGGTTATCAAAGCCGGTATGAATACCCGCACTGATATCGTCACCGGTGAACAAAGCAATGTTTTACTGGTACCCACCCAGGCAATCAAGACTGATAACCAGGGGAAAAGTTATGTCCAGATTGTGAATGGAGATAAATCCACAGCTCAAACCATCATTAAAGGTCTTAGCAATACATCTCAAACTGAAGTTACCAGCGGTGTTAATGATGGGGACCAGGTGGTAACCTCTGGAACAGAGGGGGAAATGGTCACTCCATTAAAGAATCTTTTTAGCCAGAGAAGAATAATTTCAAAAAGGTGATATTTATGAAACGCAAAATAATAATCATAATAGCCATAATAGTAGTAGTCGGTGTGGGCGGTTTCTTTGGAATCAATACTTTACTTCAGGGATCGCGTTATCTTTCAACGGATAACGCGACTATCGGTGCCCCGTTAATATCCGTCAGCTCTCTTTCAGCGGGTCAGGTAATTAATGTCGACGTAGGTATCGGAGACCGTATTCAACAGCAGCAGCCTATTGCTGAAGTTGGCAGCCCCCGTTTCTCTGATAGTACCGCCCGGCAAGGGTTCAGTGCTGTTCCCGGCAGCGGGACAGCAATAGAATCCCCTGTCGCAGGTTATGTGGCCGCGGTATGGACCTACTCTGGGGCAATTATTGGCGCCGGTTCTCCGATAATTACCCTTTTTGATGACTCCAAAGTCTGGGTAACCGCGAATATCGATGAAAACAAGATCAGTAGAGTCCGTCCGGGTCAGACTGCGGATATTACGGTAGATAGCCTGGGAGGCATTGTTCTGAAAGGGAAAGTGCAGGCCATCACTCCGGCCACCTCCTCCAGCTTTTCTCTGCTGCCTTCCGGCAATAATACCGCTAATTTTACCAAGGTTTCTCAAATTATACCGGTACGGATAACCCTCGAAGATACCGATGGTTTAGCTCTCATACCGGGTAGCTCGGTCGAAGTTAAAATCTTAACTAATTAAAAGGGACGCAAAATGTCTTATCAGTGGAAAATTATCCTGGTGGCTATCGCCGGCACATTCATGATGATGATCGATGCCACCATTGTAAATATTGCCCTGCCGCATATCCTGGCAGTTTTTAACGAGACTCTGGATAAGATGCAATTTGTGACCTCGGCTTATCTCATGGCCATGGCCGTGAGTGCTCCGCTGGCCACCTACTTGATGACCAAACTGGGTGTTAAAAGAATCTACATTGCCAGTCTAATTTTATTCCTGGCCGGTTCAATGCTTTGCGGTTTTTCCTGGAATACCAATTCTCTCATTATTTGCCGTATAGTCCAGGGAGCCAGCAGTGGCGTCCTCATGCCTTTAGCCATGACCTTAATCTTCACAAATGTTCCTCCGGAAGGCAGAGGAACGGCCATGGGGCTCTTCGGCATACCTATGGTACTGGCTCCAGCCATTGGAGTTACGCTGGGCGGATACCTGGTGGAATACCTTGACTGGCGTTGGTGCTTTTACGTCAATGTGCCTATTGTCATCGTGGCTGTCATTATCAGCATTCTCTGGATTAAAGATACTCCCAAAAATGCAACTTTACCTCTGGATCTCAAAGGTTTCATATTTGCGGCTGTCGGCTTTGGAAGTTTGCTTTATGCGCTTACTTATGCTCCAAGCTGGGGTTGGGGCGATATCCGCACTCTCGGGCTGCTTGGAACGAGTTTAACTTGTTTGGCAATCTGGGTAATAGTAGAATTGCGGGTAAAAATTCCGCTCCTTGATCTGCGAGTGTTTAAATCTAAAGGCTACTCGCTGGGGACTTTCTTAAGTTTCGTCACCACGATGGGTCTCTACTCGGCGATGCTCATCCTGCCGCTATTTTTACAAAGCGTCAGGGGTCTGGGAGCTTTCCAGGCGGGAATTTTGATGATCCCCCAGGCCCTGGGGTCTATGGTCGGCACGATCATCGGCGGCCGGTTTTACGATAGAGTCGGTCCGCGGCCTCCAACGATTATCGGCCTCATCCTTACCGGATATATCACCTGGCGGCTTTCTGCACTGGACGTTACCACGCCGGAAAGTACTTTCATGCTTTTAATAGCGTTCAGAGGGTTAGGTATCGGCCTGTGTATGATGCCCGTCATGACCTTCGCTCTGGCGGAGGTCCCCGTCGCCCTCACTTCGGCGGCATCAACCATCAACAACGTTCTGCGATCTGTTTTTGGGGGTTTAGCCACCGCCATTTTTGCCAGCATGTTGAGTTCTTACGAGAAATTCAATGTAGCTGTCCTAACGCAAACCGTGACGCCAGATTCCGTGACTTCTTTACAGGTCATATCCACTGCCCAGGTCTACTTGCAAAAAGCGGGAATGACTTTGCAGGCTGCTCATCAAGAGGCTATTGCCTTGCTTTATCAGATGACGATCTTAAAAGCTTACGTGCTGGCGTTTGATAAGGTTTTTATTATCGGTGCAGTTATTATCTTCATAGGTATCATTCCAGCTTTGTTCCTCTACCATAATGGTAAGTCGAGGAAAAAGGACCGTGTAATGCCTGTGGAGTAGGATTAAGGTTTAATACTGTCAGGCGATTCGGGTCCCGGTATTCCTGGATTTACCATGGTTGACGGGATGCATTAACCTGATATATCGATTGCAGTTGCTCCAGGACCGTGCCATCGCCAATCTTCATGATACATACATTCCCGGCAGAGATAGACTGATCGCTGACGAAAGCGCTATCTTCCACTTGCCTTTTTCCGGTCCTGTAATGAATGAAAAGCCTGTCCCCTTTAATGATCATGCTTTCAATGCTGGATACACCTTCAGGAATAGAAGCAGCCATTGCCGAAATCAAGCGGGACAAAGCATCTGTTAATCTGGGCAGGACCCGGTGGTGCATTTTTTGACTCTTTGACATCGGACGTTTAGTCTCCGCCTTACCTGGTCTTCTTATCATTAAATTTACTGACATCTCATCCTCCTTCAAGTTTTGTCTAAGCTAAACACTGGTCCGGATTTGATCTTAACTAAATTATAAGGAACGGGGAAAGAAATAATATCCGTGGATTTACGTAAATCGTCCCCTCAAAATACCCTAGTTTTACGCCAAAATGCTTAGTAGATGGATACAGTGTATGAACTATACTGCCCGGACTGCTATGATGATAATAGAGCGCCACAAGCTGGTGAGAATATGATTCAATCTAAAGTTGCCGTCGTCAGATGTAATGGGTATGATGATAATCTCGTGCGTGAAGCAGTGAAAACCGGCGTTGGTCTGCTGGGTGGGATTTCATTGTTCGTTAAACCCGGAGAGAAGATTGTCCTCAAACCCAACGTTCTGATAGGATCTGGACCCGAAAGGAGCGTAACCACTCATCCTGTGGTTTTTAAAGAGGTTGGAAGGATGTTTCAAGAGGCTGGAGCAATCGTCTCCTACGGGGACTCACCATCTCTCGGTGGAGTGGAATTTAACCTGAAACGGGCTCAATTGAAGGCTGCCGGCGACGAGATGGGTTTCACTCTGGCTGATTTTGATAACGGCAGGGAGATTTTCCATCAGACCGCTCTGCTGAATAAGAAATTTGTGATTGCCAATGGAATTCTGGACGCCGATGGAGTAGTTAACCTGCCGAAATTAAAAACTCACCAGTTGACCCGATTCACCGGGGCGGTTAAGAACCTGTTCGGCTGTATTCCAGGCCAGTTTAAAAGAGAGTTTCACTTTAAAATGCCGGACCCTTACAATTTTGCCACAATGCTTGTTGACATTAACTCTTTCATACGCGCGCGGTTGGTAGTGATGGATGGCATCGTAGCCATGGAGGGTAATGGGCCTTTCTCAGGGAGTTCCCGTCCTATGAATATTTTGCTTTTTTCCACGGACCCTATCGCCATCGATTCTGCCGCCTGTAAAATCATCGATCTCAACCCGGAGTTCGTCCCTACTTCTAAACCGGGAGAGAAAGCCGGTTTGGGAACTTACCATTATGAGAATATAGAACTGGTCGGTGACCGTCTGGATTCATTCATGGCGAGAGATTTTCGAGTTACGCGCAGGCCCCCCGTCCGGACCAGCGGAAGCCGACTTCAGAGATTTATCCGGAACCAGCTTACCCCAAGACCCCTGATCAATCCGGAAAAATGTGTGTCCTGCGGCAACTGCATCCAGGCTTGCCCCATAGGAACTGAGGCCCTGGACTGGTTTACAGATAGCCAGAGAAAAAAGATACCCCGAATTCAACACGGCCACTGTATTCGCTGCTATTGCTGTCAGGAGACCTGCCCCGAGGGAGCGATCACCGTCGAACGACCGTTAGCGGGACGCCTTATTTTCCGCAGAAAAGATTAATTTGGCGTCACGGTGGAAGAGAGCTGGATGCTTCGCTTCGCTCCAGCATGACAATCTTTACATGGTCAACTCTCAGCTAATGCCGCTTCAAACTGGCTATTATACATGGAAGCATAAAATCCGTTTGTCCGCAGCAAATCTTTGTGATTACCTTGCTCTACAATCTCGCCGTCTTTCATCACCAGGATAATATCTGCGTCGCGGATGGTCGACAGCCGGTGTGCAATGATAAATGAAGTTCTGCCTTCCATCAGGTTTTCCATCGCTTTCTGAATCAGTACCTCAGTCCGGGTATCCACCGAGCTGGTGGCTTCATCCAGGATCAGCATCTTGGGATCGGAAAGGAAAGCCCTGGCTATCGTCAGAAGCTGTTTCTGCCCCTGGGAGATATTGCTGGACTCTTCGTTAA
>DEUU01000387.1 GCA_002362735.1 Dehalococcoidia bacterium UBA3254 | reverse complement strand
GCGAATTAATGATAGAAAGCTCTTGCTCCCTTTTGGCGAGTTCACTCTGGAAATGCTCTTTCTCCAAACTAACAGCTACCTGATTGGCAATACTCTCTACCAAATTAGCGTCCTCAACAGAGTATTTGCCAGAATGTTTTTTGCCCAGAGCCAGAATACCCACCATATTACCACGATTCACCAGAGGAAATAGCATTTCAACGTTTGTGTTATTAATCGTATTTCTTTCGGAGTTCCAGATTCCACGAAATTCTGGTCGAATATCGATATCTTTCTTGGACAGATAAGAATCGTAAAGGCAGGTTACCAGAGGACTGTCTTTGCGGATGGAAAAATCCGGAACATGGGTAACCGGTTCACTAAATCTTACCACGAAATTCTCGTGGTCTTTTTCGGGAAGTAAAATATACGCTTGTTGGCAATCGAGAGTTTTGGCTAGCGGGGGTAAAAGACCCTCGCCAAGTTCCTGTAAACTGAACACCCCACGGATTTTATGGGTCACAAAATCCAATAGTTCCTGACGTGATTGATAACTTTTGCGATAAAAAAGTTGATCGATCTTTTCCAGTAAAAAAGGGCGTAGCCAGAACAGAATCGCTGTAACTGTCAAAGTTCCGACTAAAGAACTTATTACCATAACGGCATTTAGTTCTAGACCGGCTATGAAGTGGGCGATTATCTGTACGGCTTCAAAAGCCACTACGCTGATTATGAACAAGCTTACCCAGCCTAGAGTACGGCGTAAAAATACACTTAAACTAATGAGATCATGTTTTATTACTGCGTAGGTCAAAATTGTGGCACAAAGAATAATACCGATACTGGACAAGGGGAGTTTGGTACTCAATGAAGTAGCACCGGGAACGCTGAATAATAACAGCAATATAATAGCATAAACCAGATACCCTAGCTTATTGCGTTCTTCAGGCGAAATAGGAGTCCTCATTCTTCGGCCCAGAGCGATTATTCCCATGATGGCCGAAAAGACGGGGGGACTCACCCAGAGGATTAGCCACCATCCGTAAATGGGACGTATTTCATCGCCTGAGATATTTAGAGCTGAGGGGATGAACCCGAGGGCTGCTAGTACAATACACGCGCACAAAACAAAATATCCCAAGTAGACACCAAAATCCCTGGGGAGGTTGAGGAAAGCCCTACACAAATAATACAGTTGTACAACCCAAAAAAGCGAAGTGATCATCACAAGTCGGAACAGTGTTATTTTGTTGTTTTCGAAGAAGGGGCCGCGAAGCAAGAAGTCGGAAATACTCCACAAAATAACTGCCACCATGAAGGCTAAAAATAGCTTTTGTTGTCGAGACATCGGACGATTCAAAATTGTCACGATAAAAAGGGTTATATAAATAAGGGCGGCTATGGCTGGGAATATCTGTATCAAGTTCATCTTTGCAATTATAACGTAAGCTAAAGTCAAGTCAATACAAAATGGGAATAAAGTAATACAAAAGCATACTAAAGTACCAAGGAGGCGTTGCGAGGTTTAAAAGACAAAAATCAGTTCTGACTAACATCACCGGGTGAGCGACAGAGCCAAGCTATTTTATCTCTGAATGTAGTACTTGAAAGCAATATTCCTACATCAATATCACTAAACGTCTATTGGGCAAGAGGCTTGCCAACTCCGATTTCCGGATTACGCTGCCGAGGTCGGGACCATATTTTCTTGAATCGTCCGGTTATATTATTGATGACGATCTTTAGACCTAATCGGATGACAGTTTTCCGTTGAAGGCTATTAGATATTTTGTAGGCGTCTGATCTATATTTAGTAAAAGACTGTCGAGACATTCTCTTCGAAAAATAGTTATCGTAAGATTTATAACCTATTTTTGCCCAATCGATGCTCCTCTTTTCTTCTTCAGTAACGGAGGTAAACAATTCTGTTCCGGGTAAAGGGATATAGCTATTGATATCAAAAATATCGGTTTTTACTTTTTTCATGAGCTTTAATGTCTCTTGCGCATCTTCCCTACCTTCATCCGGTAAACCTAATAGAATGGCGGTCGCTGAGAGAATACCGCTATCAAATACCATCTGGCTCACACGGTATATATCTTGGGTGGATATCCTTTTGTCAATTTGGCTTAATAAGCGATCACTTCCAGTTTCTGCCCCCAAGTATAAACCGGAACATCCTGCTTGTTTCATTACCTCAAGTAGTTCTTTGTCCAGGTTATCATATCGGGCGGTGCATCTCCATTTGAGATCTATTTTTCTAGTCATCATAGTTGTGCAAAAGGAAAACAGGTATCTCCGATCAAAAGTAAAAGTACCGTCTACAATATCAATGTAATCGATCTTCTTAAAACTACTTTTGATTAGCTGTAATTCTTCTATCACATTATTAACGCTACGGCGGCGGATTTGTCCTCGCCAAAAACCTCGATCAGAGCAAAACGCACAACTATAGGGACAACCCCGGGAGGTATATATGCTATGTATCCGATAGGAATCAAAGTCGCAGTTCAAAACTAAATCCCGGGCTAAAAACGGTAAAGTATCCAAGTCAGATATCGGCTGGGAACTAGAAGTGCTTTTAACTTGACCACTCTTGTCTCGGTAGTATATGCCTGGTATACCGTCCCAATTCGGGATATCCTTTTTTAGCTCTCTGACCAGGTGTAACAGTGGAATTTCACCTTCTCCTGTAATGATAAAATCAATGTTTGGATTTTGCATTACTTCTTGGGGACAGAATGTGGGATGGAATGACCCAACCACCACCTTGATGCCTTTATCAAGGTCTTTGACGATTTGAGCTACTCTTTCGACCACACATTTTAACGGAGTGAGGTAGGATATTCCTACAATTTTAGGCTGGGATTGATTTATCACATCCGCTATTTTCTTCCAAACAACATGATTCTTGTTATTTACTATTGACTCATAGTTATGCTGTCCCTTGGCATATGTCTTGACGTTTGTATGCAACACCGAATCATAAGCTGACAAACCAGTTATTAAGTCTCCCATGAGAACAGCACTATCTATACCACCCTGGCGAAGATATGCTGCCAGACTGGTCAAACCAACATGATATCCCCTTTTAGTCGCAATATTTTTTAAACTAGTATAAGGTGGATCAACTAACAAAATATCCATGCACTTATCTCCCAGTTTTTTTCTATTCCTTCACCAAAATAGCATCCGCGAATTCCTCGGGGACTGATTTATGGCCATCTCCAAGAAGAACTAGATCATTTTCGGAAGGATTGACGTGCGGTGGTTTCAGTTCCATAAGGGATGCCCCTTCAGCTTGCCGAATTCGTTTATATGTAGAGAAAATGCCCTCTCTTAATAGGGTTACTTCAATTGGTCTAAAGTTTATCAAGGATTCAATGCTGGCAATGTCTTTATAAACGTATAATCCATCGTCCAACTTTTTAATAGCTTGATATAGGCGGTTGGCTACTTCTTCAGAACTCGTGTAATATCCGTCGGCTAATTCAATATACAAATGTAGTCTAGGAGTCTCAGCCATCTCT
>DEUU01000461.1 GCA_002362735.1 Dehalococcoidia bacterium UBA3254 | reverse complement strand
CCTTTGCCGGTCTTGCGGCCGAGAGCCCCTGCCCGGACCATGGCTTTGAGTAATGGAGCAGCATGGAGTCTTTGACCAAGTTCTTTTTCCATGGTCTCCAAGCCGTCCAGAACAATATCGTTGCCGCACAAGTCGGCGAGCTCGAGCGGACCAATGGGGAAATTGCAGCATAGCTTCGCAGCTTTATCGACTTCCTCAGGCTTGTTGCCATCCATTACGCACAGGACAGCTTCGTTCATGAGGGCATCTACCAGGCGGGAAACGATAAAACCAGCATAATCCCTGGCTTCGCAAGGCTCTTTGCCAAGTTTTACCAGGAAGGCCTTGGCGGTATCAACGGTGTCTTTAGAGGTATAGGTGCTAACGATAACTTCGACACCTTTCATAACGGGGACCGGGTTCATGAAATGAATGCCGATGACCTTTTCTTTTCTCTTGGCGGCGATAGAAATAGCGCCGATCGGAAGGGCAGAAGTATTGGAGGCCAGAATGGTCTCTGGAGGACAAATAGCATCAAGCTCTTTAAAGATGTTGGATTTCAAGCTCAGGATTTCAGGGGCGCATTCAATGACCAGCTGGGCATTTTTCGCCTCTTTCATGTCGAGGGTGGTCGTAATGCGGCCGAGGATGGCCTTCTTATCGTCTTCCTTCAAATTACCCTTTTTGATCTGCCTATCAAGGCTGCCGCCGATCGTGGCCATTCCCTTGGCCAGGAATTCGTCCTTGATATCGGTCATGATTACGTTGTAACCAGCTGCGGAACAAACCTGGGCGATGCCGTTGCCCATGGTACCGGCACCAATGACTGCTACCGTTTTGATCTCCACGAAATCAACCTCCTAAAATATTTAATTTCAATATCCAGTTCTCTGAATTTTAATTTTATCTGTTGGTCAAATTTTCAAGTGCTCAAGATTTGGAATTTCTTAATCTGGAGTTTATTTGTTCTTGATTACCGGTTTTCTTTTCTCCAGGAAAGCTTTCATACATTCTTTCTGATCTTCAGTGGCAAAACATTGAGCGAAACATTCGATTTCAATATTTAATCCGGTATTCAGGTCGACATTAGCTCCGTTATTGATCGCGGATTTGGCGAGCTTCAGCATAGCGCTGCTTTTCCCCAGTAACGTCTCAGCCATCGCCCTGGCTTCTTTCATCAGGTCTGTCAGAGGGACTACCTTGTTCAACATTCCAAACTCATAAGCAGTCTTGGCGTCAAGGTATTTTCCAGTGTAAATAAATTCTTTAGCCCGATTGATGCCAATTAACCTTTGCAATCTCTGAGTACCACCGGAGCCGGGTATAATACCGACGTTGATTTCAGTTTGGCCGAAGCGGGCATTCTCTGAAGCGATGATAATATCCGCGCTCATGGCTAATTCGGCTCCTCCACCCAGAGCAAATCCATTTACGGCGGCGATAACCGGTTTGGGCAAGTTCCAGATGAAATCAAAGGTCCTTTTAAGTTTGTAAGCAAAAGCCCTGGCTTCATCGGCGTTAAACTTGGCCATGTTGGTTATGTCTGTGCCGGCTACAAAGGCCTTCTCTCCGGAGCCTGTCATGATGACTACCCGTACTTCACTATCCTTGTCGATTTCCTGAAACAACTGCAGGAGTTCCTCGAAAGCCTGGTCATTCATTGCATTTAATACTTGAGGACGATTAAAGGTGACGATGCCGATGCCGTTTTCTTTTTGATAAAGTAAAGTCTGATAAGCCAAATCAATCCCCCTTTTTGCCGTTTTCGGCTTTATTTTTTTGATGAACCTGAGGAATAATGGAGTTCAGTTATCATGTGACGAATATCACTACATATATTCTATCGCTTCATAACAAGCCAGTCAAGAAACGTCATGATACGATAATCGTGTTATAGCCATACATAATATATTATTCGCAGGAAGAACATTATAATGAAACCAAAGTGGAATGGCCTATGATCGGCTTAAGGAGGTTGAAAATGCGATTAAAAGATAAGGTGGCAATTATTACTGGAGGAGCGGAAGGCATCGGCAAAGCATATTGTCTGGGTTACGCCCGAGAGGGTGCAAAAGTGGTAGTGGCGGACATAAATTTAGCAGCGGCAAATGTCCTGGTGGATGAAATTAATCGCCAGGGCGGTGAAGCTATGGCTACGGACACCGATGTTTCCAGAATAGATCAGGTTGACAAAATGGCCAGAAAAACGCTTGATCGTTTCGGCCGGGTCGATATTCTGCTGAATAACGCCGGGATGTACAAGAGGAATGTGGCCGTAAAGGCGGCTACCTGGGAAATGGACCCTGCAGACTGGGACCGGGTTATCGCGGTGAATCTAACAGGAGTTTTTCTTTGCTGCCGGGCGGTCTTACCGGATATGGTGAAGCGGAAGGAGGGAAAGATCATCAACGTCGCATCATCTCTGGCCTTTTTTGGAACCGATCATTTTACTCATTACGTGGCGAGTAAAGGCGGAGTTGTGGGTTTTACGCGAGCTCTGGCTCGCGAAGTTGGGGCTTATAATATTAATGTAAATTCTCTCTGTCCCGGATATACCTTAAGCGGTGATCCATCTTCAATTACGGAAGATACCAAACAGATTGAAGTCGCCGCCCGTTGTTTTAAGAGAGCTGAATATCCGGAGGACCTGGTGGGAACAGCTGTTTATCTGGCTTCAGCGGAGAGTGATTTTGTCACCGGCCAGGCGATTGTAGTAGACGGCGGCCACGTCATGCATTAGATTTAAGCCGTAAAATAACATTTGACGGCAAATTATAACGATAAATTGCCGCTAGTTAAATTTTTAAGGATTAACGCAGATCGGCTTAATGTTATAACAAGTGAATCTGAAGCACTCGCGAATATTATTATTCATATGGCGCATAGGACTGTTGACAAGCGTAAAAATATATGCGATTATGAAAATGGTATGCGGTAACCGTTTACCGCTAGATTGGACTTAAGTCAATATTTGGGAGTGTGAGTGAAATGGTTATTGATGTTCGCCCCGGAAAGACAAGCGCCATAACGACTCAAAAAAAACCGGAAAAAACACAAATTACAGTATTTCATTGTGTCAACGCCCTGAATAACTTAAATCTCCCGGAATACGAAGATTGTGAAATTAAAAGCTTGAAACTTCCCTGCTCCAGTCTAACACGAGAAATCACTTTATTAAAGGCCTTTGAAGCTGGCGCAGATGCGGTGGTGGTACTTACCTGTCCTGAAGGCTCCTGCCACTATCTTCAGGGTAATCTGAGGGTTGCTAAAAGAGTTGCCAGGGTGAAGAAACTGTTAGATGAAATAGGGTTAGATGGTCATCGTTTAAATATCTTTCACATTCCTCAAAGCGACCAGCAGGCGGTCAACTTTATCCTCGATCAAATTATTTACGGGCTGACCAAACTCGGACCGAGTCCTGCCCGATTACAAAACTAGAGATAAGCACCAGATCAAAACACGGAGCTAATATATGATTGTTGGCGAACAGAAACCTTTAGCGGAAATTAAGACCAAAGTCAGCGGGTATAACAAAATTTTGATCCTCGGCTGTGGCACCTGTGTGAAAACCTGCTTTGCCGGCGGTGAAGATGAGGTGGCTACCCTGGCATCGGCCTTACGGCTGGCGTTCAAGAAGGAAGGAAAGTCCATCAAAATAGAAGAACTAACTATTGAACGTCAGTGTGAAGATGAATTCATTAAAGAAGCTGCAGCCAGGATGCCGGATGTCGAGGCGGTGGTCTCTTTAGCATGCGGCGCCGGAGTCCAGATGGTCGCCAGCCGTTTTGAGAAAACACCCATTTTGCCGGGGGTAAATACCACTTTCATCGGCGTTCTGGAAAAACCGGGTTTGTTCACTGAGAAATGTTTGGGGTGCGGCAACTGCATCGTAGATGTCTTTGGCGGCATTTGTCCGATCAGTCGTTGCGCCAAAAAGATATTTAACGGTCCGTGCGGCGGTTCAAGTAAGGGAAAGTGCGAAGTGAATTCGGAAACTGAATGCGCCTGGCAGTTGATTATCGACCATGCCACCTCGACCGGTCAACTGGACAAATTAATCGCTTTTATTCCGCCTAAAGACTGGAGAACCAGTTACTCCGGCGGGACCCGAAAATTAGTGAGAGAGGACCACGTCATATGAACGGCAGTAAGTTACAAGAAATTTTAACCGGGGGAAAGTTTGCTGTTACTGCTGAAGTTGGCCCGCCCCGAGGCACGGATGCCGATGCAGTTCGTGTTAAGGCTAACCAGCTGGTGGGTTATGTAGATGCCGTGAATGTTACTGATAATCAGACAGCCATTGTAAGGATGTCCAGCATCGCGGCGTGTGTTCACCTTTGTCATCTTGGGCTTGAACCGGTCATGCAGATGGTGACCCGCGACCGCAACCGCATCGCCTTGCAGTCCGATATTATGGGGGCTTATTCCCTGGGTATACGCAACATGCTTTGCCTTTCCGGCGATCATCAGACTTTTGGCAGCCAGCCCGGAGCCATTAATGTCTATGATATTGATTCAACCCATCTCATAAACGTGGTTAAAACCATGCGGGATGAAGGTAAAGACATGAGCGGGTATGAATTGAACGGCGCTCCCAGGATGTTTATCGGGGCTGCGGAAAACCCCTTTGCTGATCCTTTTGAATATCGTGTTATCCGCTTGGCCAAGAAAATCGCGGCGGGTGTAGATTTTATCCAGACACAATGCGTCTATGATATGAAACGATTTAAGGAATGGATGCACCTGGCACGCGAGAAAGGTTTGACAGAAAAAGTCCACATTCTAGCCGGAGTTACGCCTCTGAAATCGGCGAGAATGGCAAAATATATGGCTTCAAAAGTCTCCGGAATTGTGATACCTGATGAAATCATCAAGCGCATGGAGGGTACACCCAAAGAGCAATCCGGAGCTGAAGGCATCAAGATTTGTCTTGAAACCATTCAGGAACTCAGGGAGATTAAGGGCCTTCATGGCATCCACATCATGTCCATAGAATGGGAAGAGAAGGTCCCGGAAA
>DEUU01000481.1 GCA_002362735.1 Dehalococcoidia bacterium UBA3254 | reverse complement strand
GCATTATTTATTTTGCTTCTTTTTGGCCACCAAATTTGTTTTTCCTAATTTTCTGGATGAATCGTTGTTAACCTTTGGTAGAATGAGACCGTTTCATTTCGATAGTTTAATTTATGGTTTCCTTTCTTCATTCCTGCTAGGGGCCATGTTTTACATTGTTCCCCGGGTCTGTGCGACTCCACTACGTTTTCCCTGGCTTTCCAAAATTGTAGCTGTACTCTGGAATGCCGCAGTGATAGGCGGAGGAATCTGGATTTTACTGGGTGGAAGCCAGGGTAAGGAATATGCCGAGTACCCCTGGGTTATTGATATTATTCTCATCGTACTCGTGATTGTTATGGCTTTCATCATTTACAGTACTGTGATTAGCCGCAATGAGAGAAAACTTTATATTTCAGCCTGGTTCTATATGGCAACTCTAACCTGGTTTCCGATATTCTATGCCATTGGCAATGTCATCTGGCAACCGCCGCAGGGCGCCTTAAATGGAGTTATGGATGCCATGATGAACTGGTATTTTGGTCATAACTTTTTTGGTCTCTGGATCACGACACTCGGTTTGCCTGCCTGGTATTATATTGTCCCGGTCGTGCTGAAAAGACCACTCTATAGCTTTACTTTGGGCCTGATCAGCTTTTTCGGCACGGCTTTCTTCTACTCCGGTGTTGGATCCCATCACTTGCTTCAGGCTCCCATTCCGGACTTTGTAAAAACGACGGCCGTAACCATGAGCTTTCTTATGGCAATCCCGGTGCTGGCTTTTTCCGCCAATATGTTCATGACCATGCGCGGTTCCTGGGGTCGTGTCTGGCATAATCCCATTTTGGCGGCAGCGATGGTGGGTGTCATTAATTACGTAGCGATCTCTCTTGAAGGCGTTTTCCAAAGTGCCAGGAATGTGAATGCTTTTATCCATTTTTCGCAATGGGTCGTCGGTCACTCTCACCTGGCTTTCCTGGGGTCTTTCGCATTTCTGGCTGTAGCCCTGGGTTTTTGGCTTATCCCTAAAATTACTGGAAGATTGGTAAATTACAGACTTATGTCCATCACCTTCTGGATGATGCTCTTTGGCTTCGCCTTTTTCTTTCTTTCAATGCTTATTTTAGGTATCCAGCAAAACTCCAACTGGTGGAGTCATATCAATGTTATCGAAACTTTACCGACATTACGGATCATGCTTTTTGCCCGGGCTATTTCGGGAGGCATCGTGGTTGTCTCAGCGTTTATTTTCTTTGGTACAATAATAAGCAGTCTCTTTAAACCCGTCGTTCCTGCCCTGGAGGCCGGTGAACGCGGTATCGATTGGCCAACGCCACTGCCGGTTGAAGGAATAGATACTAGCCCAATTCCAGTGATTGCCAGCTCGAGGCCCGAAACTCCCAGGGACAGAAGACTTACGCGGATCACCAGCGGTTTGAATATTCCTGCAGTTGCCGGCGGAGGCCTGGCTTTGTTTGCCCTGATGACATTGATGGTGGTCCTTCTGCCGTATATCTTCAACTCCTATTCTCCGACTCAGAATGCTCACCAGTTAACGCAGCTTGAGTTTCAGGGAGAGCAGATTTACAAAGCCAACGGTTGTGTTTACTGTCATTCACAGGAGACCCGGGTGTACGACTGGGCTCAGGGTGATGTCTCCAATTCCGGAGATTATTATTATTCCGTACCTAACTTTATCGGTACCGAACGCACTGGTCCAAACCTGATGCGAATTGGCGGCAAGAGACCCACCCAGTGGCTGATCGTTCACTTTGAAGACCCCAGATCAGTTTCTCCACGCAGCCTCATGCCGCTATTTAAATTCTTAAGTGAGGATGACCTTAACGCTCTTACCTCTTATGTGCAAAATCTGGGTGGTCCGGCTGAAACGGGGGGGAAGGATTTGGCAAGCAATAATTTCTTCCCGGTGGTGCCTCAGGAATATCAGGATAAGACAAACCCCAATCTATCACTACAAACCCAGGTCTCTGCAGGTTATAACCCTCAGGATATGGTTTACTCCGGTCCCTTACAGGCTGGAATTCAATGGGGCCAGATTTTTGAAAATGGTAAACTCCTTTTCTCTCAGAAGTGTTTGACCTGCCACGGTTGTTCAGGTAACGGAGAAGGAACCTATGCCAGGGAAGCCTTGACGGTGCCGGCTAACCTGCATGAAAGGATATCCCGCTATCCTCCACCTCCGGATACTTTCCATTTCTGGCGCATTTCCGAGGGTGTACCGGGGACCAAAATGCCGCCCTGGGGCTGGTCACTGGATGAAAACACTCGCTGGCTGATAGCCACTTATGAAGAAAGTTTTGTGAACGGAGCTATTCGCACTGTCAGTCATCAGACCTCTCTCCAGGAGAGTGCAGGGTTTGCCGCAAACAACTCAAATCCTCTGGTTAGTGGAACCAAGCAAGATTATACGATGGGTGGCCAGTATTATAATCTATACTGTGCACAATGTCACGGTGGAGACGGTTCCGGTAAGGGTGAAGCCTCCGGAGCCAATCCAGGCGGCTACATCAAACCCTATCCTTATAGTCTGATTGCCGCCAGCCTGGAAATTACGCAATATGGGCAGTATGTCTGGTTCGTGGAAAATGGGTTGGAGACTACCAATATGCCTCCCTGGAAAGAAGTGTTAACGAATCAGGAAATGGGGCAAATCATCTTTTATATTCAGGGCTTCTCTTCACCGGAGGTATATAGTTCTAAATGGGCACCATTATATTCTGACTCATTTGCGAAGGGATTGAAGAAATAATAAAGGAAAAGAAAAGGGGGAAAGAATGATAGTTGACAGGCTGGATAACTGGATTTATTTTGCTATTACCTCCGGAGGAGCTATTCTGAGCGCCCTCCTGGTCTGGTTGATCGTAATCAGTAAAAATAATTCTTTCTCTCACAGTGATGTTGAGGCTCACTCTTCAGATAGCGGCCATGTAGTCAAGGAAGGCCACGGTCCGCTGCTGCCGTATCTCTGGGTAATATTCATCTCAGTATTAGTCTTTGCCATCGTTTATTGGGTTTTAAACTGGCCAGCTCTGCCAACGACAAATACATTTTGATCAAACGCCGGCTAACTGTTTAATATTAAGGTAACAGGATTGCTCACCCCGATGGTTTTAACTCATTCAGAGGGATAGAAAGGAAGATGCTTTCTGTTTCCACAGGAAATATGGAAAAAATGGCCATCGTGCTGGGATTATCGACCTTAATCCTGGCTTTAATGACCTTCACTTCCAGCCGCAGCTTTGCTTCTTTATGGAACCGCTTCAGTCCCAATCTTCTGGAGAATCGAATCTATAAAAGCTATTACAGGTGTCACTGGATTTTTTGGTCAGGCTTTGCCTTTATCCTTTTTATTCATATTTCAATGGGATTGTTGCATGTAGTTTTAAATTCCTTCACGCATGACCCGGATGCCTATTTGCATGCCTATGTTGTCGCTACTGGTCTGGTGGGACTGGTGGTCACTGGAATGATAGTCACATCCTGCCGCAGTCTGTTAGGCGCTTTAGGCATCGTCTTTTTAAAGAATCCACTATCTTCAGGCAATTATCAGCGCTATTATAAGTTCCATTCGTATTTCTGGATTATTTTCCTGGCATTTATTATTGGACACTATTCTTTCGGCTATCTTCATGCCGGAGGATTATGGCCCAGATAATCGCGTCTTTCTAAGAAGTTACCCCCTTGACAAGTACCGTCCTATATGATAATTTAATATTTATGTGATAAAAGTCACATTGTGATATTAGTTACATAGTGATTATTATCACGGATTTGCGATTCTATCAAAAGGTATGAGATTGTACCCCGATTTTCACAGCTTAGGTGTCAAAGGAGATTTCAATGAGATGGGGTATGGTGGTTAACCTGGTAAAATGTACTCGTTGCCACGCCTGCGTAGCAGCCTGCAGAATTGAGCATTTTCTGCCCCTCGGAATAACCTGGCCCAAATTAATTGCCTGGGAAACCGCCATTGCTGGTCAAGAACTGTCCACTATCCCGGTCCGCTGCAATCAGTGTAAAGAAGCACCCTGCGTAGAAGTCTGTCCCGCAGAAGCCACAAAGAAGCGTGACGATGGCATTATTTACGTGGATAACTCCAAATGCGTGGGTTGTCGTTATTGCATCATTGCCTGCCCTTATCAAAATCGTACTTTTTTCTCTAAAGACAAGGATCCAGGATACTTTCCGGATTTTGGCAGGACCCGTTTTGAAAAAGCAGGCAGAAAGCTTTATCCGCATATCGCAGGAACAACTGAAAAATGTAATTTTTGCATGGAAAGGATAGACGCTGGAATATCCCGGGGTTTGAAACCCGGACTGGACCGTGCTGCTACCCCGGCATGTGTTAACACTTGTCAGGCCAGAGCATTAACTTTCGGAGATCTGGACAACCCGGCGAGTGAAGTATCCAGCTTAATAAAGGAAAGAAGAGGTTTCCAGCTACATACGGAATACGGCACTGAACCCTCTATCTATTATATTGACGGAAAAATCGGTAATACAGTTTCTAATAAAGCCCCCCGCGAAGTTCAGACGGCTTATCATATGCAGCATCTGAGTACTCAGGAAAAAAGAGCCAATGAGATATTTAAAAATATAGTGAGTTGAATCAAGGAGGTCAGCGATGGCCAGGATGGCGACAAGACAGTGGATGGTTACTCATGAATGGATGGTCAATCCCATGCCTCAAAGGGAGTGGATTGAACAACGTGGCGTCATGGTCTGGATAGCCGAGGTATTTACCAGTCTGGGATCCGGTCTTTTTCTGGTATCTTTGTTCATGAACAGCTGGTGGGGGATGGTGGCCGGGTGGGCGATTATTATGTTCCTGAAGCTCCCTATTCATCTAGCCTATTTTGGGAAACCGCTGCGCTTTTATCGAACGCTTCCGCCCTTTTCCAATGCCTGGAAAACCTCATGGTTCGCCCGTGGTATCCTTTTTTCAGTTTTCTTTGGAACGATAGCTTTCGTTCAACTTGTAATCGGTCATCCCTACATTGCCAGTTTGCTAGGTCCTGCCGCAGCACCTTTATATACTTTCCTGGCGGTTTTGGCGGGAATATTCGCACTGGGTGTGGGTATCTACGGTGGATTCATCATGAACTATTGCAAAGGTATCCCGTTCTGGAATCAGGGACCCCTTCCTATTGTTTTTGTTCTGGCGGGTGTCGCTGATGGTTTCGGTCTGATTATGGGCATCGGTTTAGCTGGAGGAGATGCCAAAGTGGCAGTAGCGGAAATAGGCAGCCGTTATCTCTTGCTTATTAATATTTTACTGATTGCGGTTTACCTTATCAGCGCTACTTATACTTCAGCGATTGCCAAGCTTTCCGTAAAAGAATTGATTATCGGGCATGTATCCTGGGCTTTCTGGATCGGGATTATTGTATTCGGGCTGCTGATCCCGGCTGCCATTTCTTTGGCCAGTATCTTTACCGGCACCGAAACTTCCAGTGTTCTTTTGATTATAGCCATAACCTGCCATACCCTCGGTGCCTTTGCTTTGAAATACTGTTTGCTTAAAGTGGGAATTTATCGACCTTTACTGTCTAAAATTGCGGCCTATTAGTTATTGACCCGGGAGAAAGAGATGGCAGAGAAAAAGATCATTAAAACTACCTGCAAGAGCTGCCACGGCGGCTGTGGGGTCCTGGTGGAGGTTACGGACGGTGTGATCAGCCACATCGAAGGGAATCCCGATTCCACCACCCGAGGCACCATGTGCTCTAAAGGCCTCTCCAGCATCCAGCATATTGATAACCCTTATCGCATTATACATCCCTATAAAAGAGCGGGAGCCAAGGGTGAAGGGAAATGGAAACAGATTAGCTGGGAGGAGGCCTTAGATACTATTGCCTCCAGGGTCAAAGAAGCAGCCGAGAAATACGGTCCGTGGACAATCGCAACTTCCCAGGGTACCGGCCGCGGTTATAACCGCTACACTCATCGCTTTTCCCGATCTATGGGTTCATCTAATGTCATCTCTCCCGGATATGTTTGTCACAGCCCGAGGATTGGGCTTTATGGTTTGATCACCGGTTATGGCCGGCTGTACTGCGACTACCATGGTTGGGGAGGAGAATTTCCCAAAACCCAGATTTCCTGGGCCAAGCAGCTTGAGATCAGCAGCGCTGATTCCGAAATGTGTTATTGGTTTATAAAATCTCTGGACTACTGCAAAAACCTGATTATTATTGATCCCCGGGCTACCGCCTATACCTCCCGCGCCACGCTCTGGCTGCAGATCCGCCCGGGTACCGACGCCGCCCTGGCCCTGGGAATGATTAATATTATTATTAAAGAAGGCCTGTATGATAAAGATTTTGTCGAGAACTGGACTTACGGCTTCGAAGAATTAAAAAAGAGAGCCGCAGAGTACCCCATAGACAAGGTATCCAGGATTACCTGGATACCACAAGAAAAAATCGTTCAGGCGGCCCGTTTATTTGCCCAGGATACTCCTGGTTGTATTCAGATCGGCAGCTCTATTGAGCGACAAGCCAACTGCGGTCAAACCTTGAGGGCGATCATTTGCCTGATGTCCATTTGCGGCAATATCGAGAGGCCGGGTGGTATGGTAAGCTGGGTCCTGCCTTCTACCGGACTTATTGAAGACTTTTTTAATGAAATACCTGTCACTGACGAGATGAAGAAACATATGCCCGGCGGCGACCGTTTCAAGCTGGGCGCAGCCCGGACCTGTAATCCGGATACAATTATTAGAGATTTAAATAAAGGTGAGAAACCCATCCGGGTCTGGATCAGCGTGGGTGGCCAGCAGATCGTGCATCTGGCCAATACCAAAGAGGTTGTAGAAGGCCTCAAAAAAGTCGAGTTTCTGGTCCAGATTGATCAGTTCTGGGGTCCTATGGCAGAGATGGCGGATATTGTCTTACCCGCCGCCCACTGGCTGGAAATAGATGATATCTACGATATGCATCCGCGCTGGTTTATTGAAGCCCACAATAAATGCGTGGAACCCCCGGGTGAAGCCAGGTCCGACATCTGGATATTTAATGAAATCGGTAAGCGTGTGGCTCCGGAGTACTGGTTCAAGGATGTCGAAACCTGTCTCGATTACCAGCTCAGAAAAGGCGGTGTTTCCTGGAAAGAGTTCAGTCAAAATTTGATCTCTGGCTGTATGGGCCCAGACCAGGTCTATTATAAATATAAAACTGATTACTGGCGAAAAGGAGGCGGCTTCCCCACACCTACCGGTAAACTGGAGCTTTATTCCACCGTGCTGGAAAAAATGGGATATGATCCTTTGCCATTCTTCAAAGAGCCAGGAGAAAGCCCTTATTCTACACCTGATTTATTTCAGGAATATCCTTTGGTAATGACTTCCGGATTCCGGGCGCCATTTTATTTCCTTTCTCAATATCGCAACATTCCCTGGCTGCGCAGCTTCATGGAGTATCCCACCATGCAGATTAATCCAGAGACTGCCACTAAACTGGGAATAAAGGATGGAGATTTTGTCTGGATAGAATCACCGCGAGGCCGGGTTATTCAGAAAGCCCGGTTATTTCCAGGGATTGATCCTCGCGTAGTAGCTCTGACGGCCAACTGGTTCTATCCTGAAGCTCCTTCGCAGGGATTCAGAGGTGTATTCATCTCTAACCCAAATGTTTTGACCAACAATAACCATCAAGACCCAATGTATGGCTCTCCTGACCTGACTTGCTTACTATGCAAAGTCTATAAGTGCAAGCCAGAAGAGCTCTCAGATCCTAAATTTGCGGGTGTCTTTGAAAAAGAATACCAGGGTAAAGCCTGGGTCCGATAGCAGGAGGGTAACATGAATAATTCCCAGGAAATTATCTTCGATAGCACCTTGATGGCCAATGTTGGCGAATCCAAAAAAAACAGCTTGCCTCGATATTATTTCCCTCTTGTCTGCGGGATCCTTGTCATAGAAGCGATAGGGCTAATTCTGGTTTTGCTGGATATTTTGCCGATCCATCCTTTTAATATTTATTCAACTGCATCCTATTTCAGCTATATTGGTATCAATGATGTATCTCACATCGCAGTAACCATTACGCGCTGGTTCTTTTTTCTCCTGACAGCCGGGGTTCTCATTCCGGTTACCCTGATCATCTTTCTGGAGATAGGCCGAAGGTTCCTGATCAGCCGCCGGGGTGAGTCTAACGCCTGGGATGAAGAATATAACTGGCTGAACAAACTGAATAAATCCTGGAAAAATGAGAATGAGGGCAAAGACCGCGTATCGGGCGAATATATTTCTCGTTTTGATATCCACCAGCGGATTCAGCATATACTGCTGATGGCTTCCTTCATCATACTTGCGGTTACGGGGATGCTCAGAGGTTTTCCCGACTGGCCTACTTTTCAATGGTTTACCGGCCTTTTTGGAGGACCGAACCTGCTGCGGCTAGTCCATGATGCAGCCGCTCTCGTCATGGTTATTGACTGCTTTTATCATCTGGCTTACATTGGATACGGCTATTTCTCGAAAGGTAAATTTCCCTACGCCATGTTACCCAGTTTCAAGGACATCAAGGACATCATTCTTTCCTTTCTCTGGATAGTTGGCCAGCGTAAACATGAGCCGGAATATGAAAGATTCCAATATGGTCAGAAGATTGACTACTGGGCTATTTTCTGGGGAATGCCAGTCATGGTGATTACCGGGGTAATCATGATGCTGCCCGCTTTCTTCAGTCAATTTTTATCCGGATGGGCTTTTACCGTGGTGGCTACTGCTCATCGTGATGAAGCTGTGCTGGCAGTTGGGTTTATTTTGATTGTCCATATGTACTACGGTCATCTTCAGGCGACAGCCTTCCCCATGAACACCGTAATATTCACCGGTAAAATGATTAAATCTAAATATCAGCAGTGGTTCAAACGGGAATATGTCCAGATTACGGGTGATAATCAAGGCGAGGGATAAAAGATGGCCACCATAACGCAGCGCTGGATGGGACGGGGTAATACCGTCAAGGAAAGCTATTCGCTGTGTGAAAAATTAGCTGGTCTGGCGGATATCACCCGTCCAATCCTGACTTTTATGGGAGCCCTCGGAGTCGCTTCCGCCGCCGCCCTGGCTTACAGGGGATTCCCACGCTGGGACCTCTGCCTGGCAGGTTTTCTGGCTGCCATACTGGCTTACAGCGGAATCCATGCTTTTAATGATTATATAGATTCGCGCCGTGATATCGAATGCTGGCCCGGCCGACCCATCCCCAGTAATCGTTTATCACGTGAACCGGTATTACTTTTCTCAATATTCACTTTTATGGTATCTCTTACTCTGATCTGGATCTTCTTCAATCCGATATGTTTTATTTTTTCCAGTGTAACCATTTTACTGGGCTGCCTCTACTCTGCCTATCTGCGAGACAGAATCGGATATCTGGTCCTTCCGCCTATTCAAGGGATGCTCTGGCTGTGTGGCTGGACGGCTTTCTCACCGGAAACCATCTTTTCCTCATGGATGCCCTGGATTTTATACTTCTTTTCCGCTAGCTGGCAAGCCTGGCATATTATGGTTTATTCACCCCTGCACCCAATCCGCAAAATACGAGGCCTAAAATTAACTCAGGTCCCGGCATTGTTTATTAAGACTTCGCCTCAAACGGCAGTAAATCTGGGTTTAATATTTCTTTTTATTACCCTGGGGATGGCTATATTCGCAGGCCTTTATGGTAATCTCGGAATCGCCTACCTGATACCGGTAATCAGTGTGTGGGTTTTTGCTTTAATAATCAATCACCGGTTTGTTAAAGATCCTGGAAACTTTGCAAAAGGAATCAAAGCTTTCACATCGGCTACATACTTTATGCTGGCAGCCAGGTTAAGCATATTATTAAGTATTTTTATTTTTTTCTATCGATAAAACTACCTGTCAAGAAAGATTTACACCCATCAGAAAACATAGGATGGTATGAGCGAGATAAGATGACCACTGCTAAGCGAGTTCAACTGGAACGAGAGCCTATCTCCGCAAAAGATGAGGTAGCTCAATATGATAAATACGCCAGGATTTATTTAAATCCCGAGTATAAGTTTTTTGTCTCTAAAATTCTCTCCAGCGGGATCCGGTGCGGAAGAGTATTAGATATCGGAACAGGCAGCGGATTGCTGGCAATTGAGCTGGCCAGGGCCAGGAATTGCAGCTTTGAAATAGTGGGGTTGGACAATTCGGAAAATATGTTGAAAAAGGCAGATGAAAATATCGCTCAATCCGGGCTGCAGAAAAGACTTTCTACGGTCCTGGGCTCAGCTGATCGGATGCCATTTGGAGAAAAATGCTTTGACCTGGTTATCAGTTACGCTTCTCTGCATCACTGGAAGCGGCCGGAGGCAGTTCTTAAGGAGATACAGCGTGTCACCAAAGACACCGGCCTAATCCTCATTAGAGATAACCGGCGAGTACTGGGGAGTATTTTCTGGGGAGCTATTATTCGAGCAATTTCCCTCTTTATGAGCCAGCAGCAGCGGGGTTTATGGCCGAAATCAATATTAGCCAGCTATACGATTCCCGAATTGAGAGCTATGCTTATCCGTTCCGATATTCATCAATATCACGTCAACGCAGATTTTGTGAAATTAGATGTTTGTGTAAAAAGAGGCCCTTTAGCAGCACCGAGAGCGACTTAATATGGGGTACAATTGAAATTCAGACCCGGTAATGGCAGGGTCCAAATAGCCCCCTCCCGAAATGATTGATTATTTCAGAAGCCGTGAAATAAATCCTTTATTAAATTCGTTCTCCAAGGGTTAAGTATATAATTGTTTTTTGGCGCGCAATTCTTTAATAAAATCTTCCACGGCCGCATCCAGATCAAATCGTGTTTTCCATCCCCAGTCACGGCGAGCATTGGTATCATCCAGTTCCCTGGGCCAGCTTCTAATGATGGCTACCATTTCAGGGTCTGGTTTAAATCTAATGACCGCTTCTGGAATATGTCTTTTAACGGCTGAAGCAAGCTGTTCGGCAGTGGGGGAGAAACCCTCGATATTGTAGACCCGTCTTTTTAATTTCTCCTCAGGTACATTTTCTATCTGGATCATGGATTGTACGGCATCCTCGATATAAAGTAGCGGCATTTTGGCCTTCTCATCTACAAAGACCACGTATGGTCTTCCCATGGCTGGTTCCTGGATAATGAGGCTGCTATAGGCGCTAGCACCACCTCCACCGCGTCCAGGCCCGATTACCGAGGGGAACCTGAGGCCTCTAAAGTTTAAGCCGAATTTAATTTTATAATATTCTCCCAGGCGTTCTCCGAAAACCTTGGTAACACCATACATCGTAGTGGGTCTCTGTGTCGTATCGTCATTAACTCGATCTGGAATTCCGACTCCATAAGAAGCGATTGAACTGAGAAAAATCACCGTCTCAACGTCAAATAGTCGGGAGGCTTCAAGTACATGGAAGGTTCCGTTCGCATTTACCGAGTAAGCAGTAAATGGAGCCGCCTCTGCGGCTGCTGAGAGTAAAGCGCCCGTATGGTAAATGCTGCTAATTTTGTATTTCTTAACGGCTTCCAGCACCTGCGCCCAATTTTCCAGGGCGCCCTGCACGACGGTTACCTTGTTCTGGATGTCTTCGATTAACCTGGACCTGGAAGTCACGTCAAAAAGTACCACCTCTTCACCCATCTCGACCAGCTTTCGAGCGAGATTAGAACCAATAAATCCTAAACCTCCGGTAATTAGCTTAGTCACGGCATCCTCCAACTTATTCGCAGAGAACTAGAATATTGCTGTTTAATTCTACAACATATTGAATTTTAATTTGTTATCGTTGTTCAATATACTTTTCACTCCTGATTCAAATAATTGAAAATGGCAATATATTCATTTCTGCCAATCAGACCAGCATGACTATTTATATTTCTTTCGATGGGTACCATCACAAAAAGGTTTGCGAGAGCTTTGGCCACATCCGCAGAGAGTTACTCGATTGCGGATCTCGTATGATTCACCGTTAGCAGATTCAATCAGAATGCCTCCTTTAACCCAGATCTGGCCACAGAGTTCTCCATTGGGTAATTCCATCAATCCTATCGAAGGGGATAAACGAGGCTCCATTGCCTGGCTTTCCTTATCCCAAACTACCAACCTTCCTGAGGGACAGTTGAAAGCCTCTTCAATCGCTATCTCCCTGGATCCGGGTTCTTCCGAATGTGAGATAAGATTCCAGATACCCTTTGAGCGGTCGCAGAAACCAGCATGCGCACACAAAAGTTTGGCATCAGTTAAATCTAATGTTGTCCCTGTGTATTTCTTGCACTCCTGTAAATATGGGAGTTGACTCGCTGTTTCAGTACCATCAAAGTTGATTGTTTTATGAGTATTGTCACAAAATGGCTTGTTCTTAGACTTTCCACAGCGGCAGAGTGAATAAATTTTCTGCTCAGGATATCCTCTGGTCTCTCGCCAGGCAAGGCATTGTCCATCGGCATCCAGGATAATTATTTCGGCGGTAAGAGGGACTCCTCCGGTAACAATATAGGGTCCATCCTTTGTCACTTTAATTTTGAATACATGGTTTTTTCCCTTGCTTTGGGCTTGTTTGTTGTTTTTCATCGTTCTCCTTACAGCAGAATCCAAGGCCAATTATTGAAAGAAGTTAATCAATAATTTAATAAGTACTCTGCTAAATAAATTAGAGCTGGCGAATCTGGCTACAGGTCTCTTCTCCGCTTAATACGAAGGTTACGATGTTTTTACCCATATGGATCATATTGGCTTCACCATGTTGACGCAAGATTCCCTGGTTCATAATCATAGCTACCCCCTTTACAGCGTGTAGTGTCTAAATATAATTATATTAGGCAAGGTTTTTTACATTGAATGCATCTACCGAACAGGAATTCGGAACACGCTCGCCAAGATTAAGACGTATTGATGATAACAACTCAAGGGAATATTCTAGCAGAAATAGAAAGCCTGGTGTTGTAAGGTTTCATTCGATCTTTTTCAGATGTTCCTATAGTCATCCTGACGGTGAGGGAAAAACTGGAAGATAAATGGTAATATTTAATAGATGATGTTGGGAATAAAATTGTTCTAAAATTGAAATGATGGATGGAGTTTTAATTACTCGACTCACAGTTGGAGCATTTGCCGCTAATTGCTATTTAGTTGGTTCGGAAAAAACCGAAGAAGGGTTAATTATCGATCCTGGAGGTAACGCCAGGGAGATAATCAATACCCTGAACGGCACTTGCCTGAAAATCAAGACCATCGTTTTAACCCACGGCCATGCTGATCATATTGCCGCTTTGTATGAGATCAAGTCCCATACCGGGGCGCCGGTAGCCCTTCATCGAGCTGATAATGATTTCCTTTATGGCTCGAGGGAATACAGCATGATGTGGGGAATTTCTTATAGAACCCCCGATCCTCCTGACAGATTGCTTAGTGAAGGCGATTTCATTGAAATTGGCGACCTGCATTTTAAGGTTATCCATACGCCCGGTCACACCCCCGGTAGCATTTGTCTGCATATGGATAACAAGGTATTTACCGGAGATACGTTGATGTATCGCGGTATCGGCATGACTGTCCTGCCGGGAAGCAGCCGCGGGCAACTGATTGATAGTATTCACAGCCGGTTGATGGTCTTGCCCGATGAATACCAGCTTTATCCGGGACACGGCCGTCAAACCATGGTAGGAGCTGAGCGCCGGAATAATCCGCACTTATGCTGACCTAAGCCTTTTTTCAGAAACTGCCTTTTCCAATTCCGTTTAACGGGCCAGCTTTCTATAAAGGGTCAGGTAGTAAATGGCGATGGCCAAGAGAGGGATAATAGCTGAAATCCCATACATATATTCATAGCCAGCTTTTTGAACTATGAAGCCAAGGAGAATGGAGCCAATCCCGATTCCAAGGTCCATAGCTGTCGTAAAAGTAGCATTGGCAGCCCCTCTTCTTTCAGGAGGCGCCAGGGATACTACGATAGCATTTAAAATGGGCTGCACCGTCGCAAACCCGATGCCGTAGATGATACCGCTGAGCAGGAATAACGGCAGTGAGTCGGCTTTAATAAGAACACCCAGGGCTGCAGCGATCAACAAAATTCCCGGAGCCACGAATTTGCGCCCGCCATACCTGTCAGCCAATTTTCCAATTATAGGCCGGCTGATTAATAATACCAGCGCATAAACCGTGAAAAATAAACCGATATTTTGAACCCCGCGGGCTCCGGCATACAAAGGTATAAAACTCACTATACCGCCGTAAGTCAGGGTGATACAAAGCAGAACCAGTGCCGGGGGTATGGCAGTTTTTTCCAGAATTACTGCCCTGGCCGGCTTTGCGGGTTTCCCCACTATCTTATTCTGGCTTTTCTCATAATTAATAAAGAAAGTCACGA
>DEUU01000341.1 GCA_002362735.1 Dehalococcoidia bacterium UBA3254 | reverse complement strand
GTGGCTTCAAGTTTTAATGAAGCCCAGGGGACATTGATTCATGGAGGAGCATCTATGGAAGTACGAAATAAGGTCAGAGGCATTGCTCATGACCTGGATGTAGCCAAAATTTCGCTGAAAGGGATTCCGAACCAACCGGGCATCGCTGCCTCGATCTTTGAGCCTTTAGCCAAAGCCGGAGTCAGCGTCGATACGATCGTACAGAATGCCTTCATGGAAAATGTTACCGATTTGACCTTCACCGTAGGCCGAGGCGATTTAAAGAAGGCGATGGATGTGATTACACCCATATCCAAGGCCGTTAATGCCAAAGAAGTCGTCACAGATGCCAGGCTGGGCAAGGTCAGCATTGTCGGTACCGGTATGCAGAATACTCCCGGCTACGCCGCCAGAATGTTCAGCGCGCTCAGTAAAGAGGGGATCAATATTCAGTTGATTACGACTTCTGAAATTCGGATCACCTGTATCATCGATGAGGCTCGAGTGAAGGATTCTGTCCGCGCTCTGCATAAAGCCTTTGAACTGGAAACGGATTAGTTTATCTTTTCCCGAGGTACCGTAATCGAGCTTTGTCCATCGGGACACGGGGGATTTCCAACCTTTTATCAGGCAGTCTGATTGAGAGACTTCACTGCTGAATAAACCCGGATATCGAACCATCATTTTTTCGCCAGGTCGTTTGGTTAGATTTAACTTCCGGGAAAGCTGCCTTTTCTAACTTATCAGTAAGGACATTTATGCCTGATTTGTGTTAAAATATTAGAGCGATCCATGAACAATTTAGATTACAATTAGAATTGAAAAATCCTGGGAAATCAGGTTATGGAGAATAAGATGTCATATCAAGAAAATAAACAGGGAAAATTGAGGCGTCAAACCAGCAAACATGCGATTACTTTAGCTATGGAAGGCCGCTGGCAGGAATCCGTAGATGTGAATAAAGGAATTATTCAAAATTTTCCTAATGATGTAGATGCTCATAACCGTCTGGGCAAAGCCTATATGGAGCTGGGTGATTACAATCACGCAAAGGCAGTGTATGAGCAGGCTTTGCACCTTGATCAATATAATACTATCGCTAAAAAGAATATTCAGCGTTTAACCCATCTCATTGAAGAAGCCGTGACGGGCAAAGTCAATAATGAGAAAGCCTTGCCTCACTTGTTTATAGAAGAAATCGGCAAAGCCGGAGTAGTCAATCTCTATCAAATCGCTCCTTCGGAGAGGCTGATTAAAATGATGGCCGGGGATAAAGTACTCCTGAAATCGCAGGATTCCAGCCTGTCCGTAGAAAACGTAAATCAGGAATACCTGGGTCTGGTCCCGTCTAAACAAGGTCAGCGGCTGATTAAACTGATGGAAGGCGGGAATAAATATACGGCTGCCATTGTAACTTCCAGTGAAAATATGATTTCTATCATCATCCGGGAAACTTTCCAGGACCCGAGTCAGATCGGTCAGGTTTCCTTCCTCGGTAGACGCGTAGAAGAGACTCAGCCGTATGTCTCTGACCGGGTCTTTAGACCTGAGTATGAAGAAGAGGAAGACGTGGGCGAGGCAGTTGCTTACAACGAGGAAGGAGTCGAGGTGGCTGAGGAGCCGGCTGAAGAGGCTGAAGAAGAAAAAGACTGGGAACAGGAGGCTTAACCGAACATGGTTATAGGGGCAACCCGAAATGTTAATATCGAAGAGGAGTTAAAAAGCTCGTATCTGGACTACGCCATGAGCGTCATCGTCTCACGGGCTTTGCCGGATGTCCGGGACGGTTTAAAACCGGTCCAGCGCCGCATACTGTATTCGATGCAGGATATGGGACTGACTCACAGTTCCGCCCATCGAAAAAGCGCTCGTATCGTGGGCGATGTACTGGGTAAATATCATCCCCATGGAGATGCTTCGGTCTATGACGCCATGGTGCGTTTGGCCCAGGATTTCTCAATGCGTTATCCCCTTATAGACGGACAGGGGAACTTTGGCAGTGTAGATAATGATCCTCCGGCTGCCATGCGTTACACTGAAGCTCGTCTGGCCGCCATTGCGGAGCAGATGCTGGTAGACATTGATAAAGACACGGTCGATTTCATCCCTAATTTCGATGACAGCCTGAGAGAGCCCTCTGTTTTGCCGGCGCTCCTGCCCAATTTGCTTGTTAATGGCAGCTCCGGTATCGCCGTCGGTATGGCAACGAATATTCCCCCGCATAACCTCAACGAGGTCTGTGACGCTATCTCTTATCTCGTAGACAATCCCGAAGCCACGGTTGATGATCTGATGCAATTTATTAAAGGACCGGACTTTCCTACCGCCGGTATTATTCTGGGCAAGGAAGGCATCCGCAGCGCCTACGCCACCGGCCACGGCCGGGTGGTGGTACGTGCGAAAGTGCATGTCTCGGATATTCCGGGCGGGATGGGCAGACGCCAAATTATTGTTACGGAAATTCCGTATCAGACCAATAAAGCAGCTCTGGTGGAGAGAATTGCTACTTTAATCAAAGATAAGAAAATACTGGGGATCAGCGAAATCCGCGATGAATCAGACCGCCAGGGTATGCGGATTGTGATCGAGTTAAAGCGTGAAGCCCAGCCGCCTCAGGTTTTAAACCAGCTTTATAAATATACTGCCATGCAATCTGCCTTTTTCGTGAATATGCTGGCGCTGGTGGATGGACAGCCGCGTGTAATCAGTCTGAAAGAAGCGCTCGATTACTATATCCTCTTCCGCCAGGAAGTAATCATCCGTCGTTCCAAGTACGAACTGGGTGTAGCCAGAGCCAGGGCTCATATTCTGGAAGGTTTGAAAATTGCCCTCGACCACATCGATGCCGTGATCAAGACCATACGCGAATCCGAAACGGCTGAGGTCGCCCGCAAGAATTTGATGTCCGGTTTCAGCCTTTCCGAAAAACAGGCTCAGGCTATTTTGGATATGCAGCTGCGCCGCCTGGCTAACCTGGAACGCAGCAAGATCCTCGAAGAATATGCCGAGGTCCTTAAGACCATCGCTTACCTGGAAGACTTGCTGGCCAACAAAAAGAAGATTCTTTTCCTGGTTAAAGAGGAAGTGGGCCAGCTTAAAGCCAGATATGGCGATGCCCGCCGGACCGAGATCAGCGAACAGTCCGTCATGGAATTCGCCATTGAAGAGGTCCCGCATGAGAGAGTGGTGGTGACGCTAAGCGGCCGCGGATTCATCAAGAGAATCCCGGCAGTGACTTACCGGTCTCAACACCGCCGCGGCAAAGGTGTTAAAGGAATGGGTATCCGGGAAGCGGATGCGGCCAAATTCCTGGTCGTTGCCGATACTCACGATACCCTCTTCTTCTTTACCAATATGGGTAAGGTCTTCAGCCTTAAGTGCCATGAAATTCCGGCGGACGCTTCCCGCACGGCCAAAGGACTGGCGGTAATCAATCTTTTTCCTATTGTTGAGGGAGAGCGGGTTACTGCTGTGGTTTCCGTCACAGACTTTAAGCCTGAGTGCTTCCTGCTGATGGCGACTGAAAAAGGCGAGATAAAGAAGTCTTCTCTGGAATTTTTCGATTCTATCCGTAGCAGCGGAATTATTGCGATGGACCTTGAAGAAGGAGACGAGCTTGTGGCTACCGGTGTGGCCACGGACAAAGATGATGTCATTCTGATCACCGAACAGGGCCAGTCTATCCGCTTTACGGTTAGCAGTTTGCGCAGTAGTTCCCGTACCAGCGGTGGCGTGCGAGGTATACGTCTGGAAGATGCTGATAAACTGGTCAGCATGGATGTGGTCCTGCCGGATGCTTATCTGCTGGCGGTAACCCTCAATGGGTATGGTAAACTGACTCCTATATCCGACTACAAAACACAGAGCCGGGGCGGATCAGGCATCAAGACACTTAAGGTAACCGATAAGACAGGCAAGGTGGTGGCAGCCAGACTGGTCACTCAGAGCCAGCAATTGATGCTGATCTCCAAGGACGGCATGGTCATTTCGACGCCTGTCAAAGACGAAGAAGGCGGAGGTATCCGTATCGTCAGCCGCAACACTCAGGGTGTCGGGATCATGGTTATGGACGAGGGTGATAGCGTCGCGGCTATTGCTGCCTGGGAGTAGGAATCAATCTCCAATATATCTGGAGCTGCACTTCCTCCTGAGGGTCTATTTCAGGGGGTTTTGCAGCTCTTTCTTTTCACAGATGTGAGAAGGGGAAAATGGGCAAAGAACCGGGGTATTTAGCGTTATTTAAATCCGGGGAATTGAAACGCAGGGCGGATTTGCTGGTTGCCCGGCTGGCAGCTTGTGATATCTGTCCCCTGAATTGCGGGATTAACCGTTTGGAGGACAAACGGGGATTTTGCCATTCGGGACGGCAGCCCGTGATTTCCTCCTGTTGTGCTCATCAGGGAGAAGAACCGGCGCTCTCCGGGAGCCGGGGGTCCGGGACTATCTTTTTCGGCAACTGTAATATGCGCTGCATTTATTGCCAGAACTTCCAGATCAGCCAGGAACCCGAACAGCAGCAGAAAAATGAAGCAGACCGTCACACTCTGGCGGAACGTATGCTCTACCTTCAAAATGAACTCAATTGCCATAATATCAACCTGGTCTCTCCGTCCCATTTTGTGCCCCAGATTCTAGAGGCTTTGCTGGAGGCTGTTCCTCAGGGATTGCATCTTCCCCTGGTCTACAATACCGGCGGCTACGATTCTCTGGAAACCGTTAAAATGCTGGATGGAATAGTGGATATCTATTTACCGGACATCCGTTATGCTTCCGCTGAAAAGGGAAAGAAATACTCTCAGGTTCAGGACTACGTCACTCATAACCGTCTGATTATCAAAGAGATGTACCGGCAGGTGGGCGATTTGCAAGTGGATGAACAGGAGGTAGCCTACCGGGGAGTCATTGTCCGCCACCTGATACTGCCTGACGGAATCGCCGGCAGCGAGGAGTCTCTGACGTGGCTGGCTCGAGAAGTCTCTCCATCGATTACCGTAAGCGTCATGTCACAGTATTACCCGTGTCATCTGGCGGTAAAAACTCCGGAACTGTCCCGGACTATCAGATACGAGGAATACGAAAAGGTGGTTAACCTGCTTGAGAAACTGGGACTCGAGAACGGGTGGCTTCAGGAAATGGATGCCCCGGCGAACTATTTACCGGACTTTAACCGCGAAGGCAACCCCTTTAAGCAGAGTTAAACAGGAATTCAGCAGATTCGAAATGATAAGCGTCAACCCGAAGATCGAAAGAAGCAATGGATTGATCTGTAATTGAGTGTCTCTTAAATTAAAGATTTAAGCTCGGAGGTGTTTTCTTTTCTTGTTGACGAAGGCAAATTGAGTTGCTTTGCCGTTATGATTCTTGTTCTTTTTATTGACACTCTCAATAAATTCTTTTAAGTCAGTCAGTTTTTTTTCAGCCATTGCAGTACCTTTTCAAATTATTTGATAACGGGTTAATTTTATCATAGATTTTAAATATAAGCCAACTATGCTAGAAATCACAATTGCATTTTTCCAAAAATTTGTTAGAATATCACTGCTATCCTATTTTAGCCCTGCAGCCGTTCTATTCCGGCGATTTAATATTTAAGGGGATTTATGATAAGATAGTAAATTGATATAGGAGTGTAGCTCAGCTAGGTA
>DEUU01000191.1 GCA_002362735.1 Dehalococcoidia bacterium UBA3254 | reverse complement strand
TATGCACAAATGGAAAGATACCGGGAAATATCTTTCCTCGCAAAAATCAGCCTTACTGGCTTTTGTTGCACTTGGTCTTATGCTGATCATCACAGGGGGCGTAAAGATAGGTGCGATAGTATGGCAAATCCCGGTTAAACTAACACAGGTTTCAACTTCGATACATGATATTGTGGCGGCCCTGTTTGTCCCGCTGCTGGTTATCCACATAATACTGGCGCTGACAGTTAGTTCCCACCGCAAATTACTAATTTCCTGGTTTACCGGTACAATATCTGTAAAAACTTCACCTCCAAGCGAACCCGATAAAGGTTGATTACTTAAGCCTCTAACCGGCTAAAGATGAGAATTCAGGTCAAAAATGGTCAGGCGGCCTTCTACTATACTATACTGAAGTAACAATAATTGGATTATATACAATGAAAAATATTGTTCGTGTAATTATTGAAATGTTCATTGTTTACGAGAGGTATGGTTAATGGATAGTAAAAATATAATTACTATAGAAGAATATGCTGAAGTCTTAAAAAAAGGAATCGGCAAAGTATATATTAATGAATGGGCTACCCATATGGTGGGACCTAAATGGCCGAAGCCCATCTTTGCTATGAATAAAGAGGTCACCTGGGACGGCATCAGGCATTTTGTAGACGGTATAGGTGATCTCAACCCTCTTTACCGGGACCGGGAGTACGCCGCAAAAACCAGGTATAGCTGTCTTATCGCTCCACCGAGCTATCTGGCTACAATGTCTTCAGCAGTGAACTATCCTGACCCTCCTGGGTTTCCCCCACTGCCGGACTTTCCTCTTTTTGTGGTAGGCAAAGAGCATGAATGGTTTAGCCCTTTATGCGAAGGTGACGAAATAGACTGGAAGACAACCTTTCCAACCAACCTTCAGATCAGGGATACCCAGAGCATGGGGAAAATGATATTTATGAACGGTATCACCGAGTATACCCGACACCGGGGAGGCATACCGGTAGCTATCTCCAGGTTTGCTATAGCGGTTTATAAAGGAGCGCCAGTCTACGAGACCAGACTCAAAACGGACAAAAAACCAGTATATACCAAGGAATATATTAAAAAAGTCTATGCAGCCCAGGATAAAGAGATTGTAAGAGGTGCGGAACCACGTTATTGGGAAGATGTAAATGTCGGAGAAGAATTGACTCCGGTGGTACGCGGACCTTATACCGCCATGGACAGCGTGGCAGACATCAGGGGATGCGTGGGAGAGGAATGGCACTATAGTTCCGGTCGCCTTTATCGCCTGGCGCAGGAGCACTGCGGCTGGGGTATCTATGACCCGGACCTGAAAATATACCGCAGCTTTAAAGACAATTTTGATTCCAATATCGGCGGCGCGGTCTACTCGGGCCATAGATATAACCTTCTGGTTATGCTGTTGACTAACTGGATGGGGGATGATGGTTTCCTCTGGAAATGCAAATCAGCTTATCAGAGACAGACTGCTCTTGGCTGTGTGTTATGGTGCAAAGGAAAAGTAAGCAAGAAATACAGCCAGGATGGAAGGTACTGTGTGGATATAGATTGCTCTATTGAGGACCAGACCGGCATACCCATTCAACCCAGCACAGCGACTGTTCTGCTTCCCTCCCGAGATCACGGTCAAGTCTTTTATCCGGCGCCTCATCCGGTGGTGTAGGGAGTGAGGGGAGAAATTAAGGAGTTTGATAACAGACTGCAAGAGGTCAAGAGAAAATATATCATTCTGACATTAATTTATGTCGCGACGTAACTAATTTATTGGCATCACATTCGAATATGGACAAAGATTGTATTAAGACTTTATTCCAGTAGCTCAGTCAAAAATTGGACGTTAGCTTTTTCTTGTAAACGAGAATTTAATATGGAGGATAGCCATGCCTGCTTTGAAAATAAAATTGCCAGGTAAATATATATTTTGTACTAGAATTCCAATCAGAATTCAAGATATTGGCCCAATGTCTGAATTAAGTCGAGTTGGTTTAATTGAAATTTTAGAAGAAGCCAGAACTTAATTTATGATTAATCTGGGGTATGAAGATACGGTAAAATCATTCCGGGGTAAAAGTTTTATCCTTGGAGACTTGGGAGTTACGTTCAAAGGAACAGCTGGTTTCGGTCAGACATTGCAAATAGAAATTGGCATTGCAAATGTACATCAAAAACGTTTTGACATGGTCTACCTCGTCACAAACTTCGAAAATCAATCAGAGGTGGCCAGAGCTAAGACGGCCCTTCTTGCATTTGCCTACCAGACGCAAAAAGTTGTTCCGCTCCCGGAGGAATTAAGGGAAAAGCTCCTGAAAAAATAATAAACCATTCAAAAGCTTATATGAATAATATACATCTATAGTTACTCTTTGCAATAGCGGCATAGATCCATGACTTTGGCCCCGACTTCGGATTCTCTAAGTGCTGAAATAAACTGTTCCTCAGTATACTGTTTGTGAACCATGGATAGGCCTCATTATCGTTTTATCATAGCGGAGGACTCTAATTCACAATATTACTATTCTGGGGGAAAGGTCATCTGGCCCTACAGTGACAATAGACAGCTTTTTAAAAAGGACAAAAATGTGACTACTTTTAACCTATTTCTCTGAAGCTAAGCTGAGGTGCATAATAGACCTAATAAAAATGAATTCTTTTTTTAGCAGTCAGCTAATAAGGTAAAATGCGGAAAAACGAGGCTGGTGGAGACGGGGGAGGCCCCGTCTCTACCCTACCTGCGATTTTTTGA
>DEUU01000356.1 GCA_002362735.1 Dehalococcoidia bacterium UBA3254 | reverse complement strand
TATAGAGTTAACCTAGTTAAACGAAAGGTACGAACTAGATAAATTAAAATAAAATCTGAATTACATACGTGTCTCCTCTTGAGAACTATTTGGAAGATTGCTGCGAATGAAAAGAAGTTCTACCGGCAAGGTTGAATACTAATTATCTCTCGGCAAGTTAATGTGCAATAACGCCTTTATTATATGTACAAATTTTAATAATATTTGTATTATATCTTTAATAGTTCACTTGTCAATATATTAAATAAAAGACACATTGACATCATATTTCATTATAATTATAATTAGAGCCATGCTTGATAAACTCAGCTTCCAGGTGATGCTGGAATTATGTCGCAACGGACGTGCCAGTAACGCTAAAATAGCTCAGACTCTTGGTATCAGCGAACTCACCGTTGCAAAAAAAATAAATACCATGATCGCCAATGACGTATTCGCTATAAAAGCGATCCCAAACCCTTTGAAAATGGGGTACCAGGCATCAGCCGTTATAGGTTTGAAAGTCGATCTCAAGCACATAGATGATATTTGTGTTCAGCTAGCTGACAATATTCACATTAATCTGGTGGTAACCTGTTTTGGGCGTTTTGATATTTTGCTTCTCGTTTATTTCCGCGAATGGCAAGTGCTTCAATCGTTTATTAAGGAAGAGCTGCCTGGTGTTAATGGCATCAATCATATTGATACATATTTAATTTCTGAATCTAAAAAACGGTACCGTGATAAAAAAACCGGTGACACGATTAGCGATAAACCTGTGGAACTGGATGAGATAGACCAGTTACTGATAAAAGAATTGATGCGAGAGGGTAACCCCAATTATACCGACCTCGCAAATAAATTCTCTATCAGCGTTTCAACTATATCGCGCAGAATTGCAAATTTGTTAAAGGCGGAAGTCATTGAAATACTGGCAATTCCGAACCCTTCTAAACTTGGTTATTCCGCCAGTGCTTTTGCTTTGTTACGCGTAGACCTGAGCAAAGCGAACCAAATATGTGAAAAGCTGTCTTCCTATCCTGAAGTCCACACTGTTCTGACCTTGATGAATGATTATGATATTTTATTTGGTGTAAACTCTACCGACCTTGAGGCTTTGTACTACTTTTTTAAAAGTAAGATCGCTAAAATTGAAGGAATAGTAAGTACGGAATCCCTAATCCGCGGGTATTTCCTGTACTTCAGCAGCGATGCCATGTTTTTACCCTCGTGGGCTGAACAGGCTTCTGCTTCCCGAAAATCAAAATAGTTACCCGGACTCACGTTAAAGTGAAATTATAACGCTTTGAAGTTGTATTACGAGCGCTCGAAAAAGAAAATGCATAGTGCTTGTTGAAGACATTATTTCAATCGGATGATACTTTAAGGAGAACCTCAAATATGTCAGAGAACTTACCTGAAAGCGTGATACCTGCGACGCAAGTCATCGGTAAGCGGATAGGATATGGAATACAGAAGAAGGAAGATTAATAAAGGATAAAGAGAATCAAATGATAACTAGAATTAATCATGTCGGTATGGTAGTTAAAAACATCGATGAGACTTTGAAAATGTTATCAGCTCTATTCGGAGCTAAAGAAATCGGTAGAAAAGCCTTTCCGGAGTTGGGACAGACCTCATGTCTTGTTGCCATCGGCGATTCGAAATATGAATTGATGGAACCGATCGGCAGCGAGGGTGTGGTGCCGAAATTTCTGGAAAAGAACGGTGAGGGCTTTCACCATGTATCATTATTATCCGATGACCTGGCTGCCGATTGTACGAATTTTGAAAAGAACGGAGCCCGAATATTAACCAGGGGGGATAAAATGGCCTTTTTGCATCCTAAAACTACCGGCGGTATTCTTTATGAGATTGCCGAAGAGTAGTATTGTTATTGTTGAAGTAATACCTGGTACAGAAAATATTATTTAAGGAGATATTATGGAAGAGCTAAAAGATTATTTGCTGGAGGATTACAAGGATACTTATACATACACTAATAAGCTATGGAAAAACGGTTTAAGCTCATTCCCTCCGCTTATTGTCACCTGTGCCATAACCGGAGGTAATGCCGGCAAAGAGGTCAATATGAATTTGCCGGAATCAATGGAAGAGCAGGTCCAGCAGACCTACGATGCCTACAAGGCCGGAGCCAGTATGGTACACATTCACCGCCGGGACCCAAATAATCCGGCCAATATGACGCAGAAATGGGAAGAATACCGGGAAGTCAATATCAAGATTAGAGAGAAATGCCCCGATATCATCATTAACGACACCGCTGCCGGTGGGCGTATAAAGGTGGGTGATGGTACCTGGTCACCACTGCTTACTACCTCGGTATTGTCCGATCCGGAAATATGCAGTCTGGATATTTCTAATTACTGCTCTCTGATGAATCTTCCCAAGAGGGAACCACCTCTTTTCGGGAGAGATGAAGCGTTTATAAGAGAAATGTCTTATGCCATTACCCAGTCTGAGGTTGTTAAAGTCGTGGATCTGATGAAAGAACATGGCGTTAAGCCCGAGTTTGAATGCTTCGAGATCGGCGATATTCATTATGTCAACAGGCTGGTACAGGGCGGATATAAGGACCTGCATGGCGGACCGAATCTGATCCAGTTCGTTTTTACCAGCGGCAGCAACTGGCCTACCGCCCAGTTTTTGGACATGGTGGTAAATGCTGTTCCCAAAGGCTGTATCCTTGGGATTATTGCCCCCGGGGCTATGCAATTCCCGGTACTGGCGATGGCCATTTGCCGCGGTCTGCATGTCAGGGTAGGTATGGAAGATAATGTTTACATCGAGAGGGGCAAAAAAGCCGAAAGCAATGCTGAGCTTGTTGAAAAGATAATTAGAATCGCGAGGGAACTCGGCCGGCCCATAGCGACACCAGCTCAGACCAGACAAATGCTTGGGCTGCCTGCTCCAAGAACCTGGAAATAAAAGTTTAGTTCAGTAATTAACCTTAAAA
>DEUU01000111.1:9109-9533 GCA_002362735.1 Dehalococcoidia bacterium UBA3254 | reverse complement strand
GACATAACAGTTGACCGCCAGCAAAGTCATGCTGCGGCTTCTCTCGGGCGATATCGTGTAAAATCGCAGAAGCATGGACCAGTCCCTTATCAACCGTTTTTCCCGCTTCGATGAGTGCCTGACAGATGCGAGCAGCAACTTCAGCCACTTTGAAGGAATGACGGCGTCGGTCTGGTTCTACCTGGCAAATAGTGGTGAGAATTACTTCACATTCCTCATCTGTCGGTATTTGATTGTGCTGGAACCGGTCCAGTGCAATTTTATAATCCTCCGGAGTATCTATATCAAACGTGATGTTTCTATCCGGGACGACAATCTCTTCAACGATATTTTCATATAGTGCCAGGGCTGAGATTAAACCGCCTTCATTTTGCCAGTTTATAATATGGGGAATTAATCCGGACGGAATTATCGGAGGATGCCC
>DEUU01000111.1:8373-8829 GCA_002362735.1 Dehalococcoidia bacterium UBA3254 | reverse complement strand
TCAAATACCGGATAAAATATTTTTTCCGGATGGCGATCAGAAGCTTCGAGTAACCTTCTGACAGTAAAGCCTCTTATTAGGGGGATATCTACCGGGAGGATAAAAAAAGCGATGTAATTATTTCCTATATGGCGCAGCCCGGCCTGGACCGAGGTAAACATGCCTTTTTCAAAATCAGGATTCTCAATAATATTGACGTCTCGATTTTTTATTCCTGAAATGAGTTTATCTTTCTGCCACCCGACCACTAAATAAACATCCACATCGTTTTGAGCGAACAGGGAGATCGCACGGTCGGTAATGGTCTCTTCTCCGATCGTTAATAACGGTTTAAAACTCACCATCCGGCTGGATAATCCGCCGGCTAGAAGAATAGCAGCCCTGTGGTTCATTTTTTTGCCTGTTGCTTTGAACGCTCGCAGATTAGCTCGGCGACAATACTGACGGCAATTTCTT
>DEUU01000111.1:5808-8134 GCA_002362735.1 Dehalococcoidia bacterium UBA3254 | reverse complement strand
GCGACAATACTGACGGCAATTTCTTCCGGTGTTTCAGCGCCGATTTCCATTCCAATCGGGGAGTGAACCTGTTCCAACGTTTGTTTTTTTACTCCGTTTTCCATCAAAGCGTTGTAGATAGCGTCTCTTTTTCTTCGGCTGCTGATCATACCGATATACCTGGCCCGCGTTTGCAGAGCCTGTTCCAGGACCGTACGGTCATACTGGTGTCCGCGGGTGACGATTACAATGAAAGAATCCTCATCTATCGTCAGACCTTCCACAGCGCGATGGTAGTCTTTTATGACCTTTATATCGGCATCCGGAAAACGCTCGGCATTTGCAAATTCAGCGCGATCGTCGATAACTACGACGCTAAAACCCGCCAGGCTGGCGATATGGGCGGTCGGTAATGCCACATGCCCGGCACCAAAACAGTAAAGTGTCTTAAGCTTGCGGATAAAATCCACCAGCAACTGTCCGTCTTTTAAATCAAATACAGCGGTCGAAGAGATAGTATGCAGTTCCGGCTTTAAATTGTCCAGATTATTCTGGGCTATTTCACTCTTGCCTAGCAATTGACCTTCAAGGGATAATAACCCCCGGCCGACTATTTTTACCCTGTCATCAGTTTCAGTTTCTGAAATCTGAGTTAAGAAGTAGAAGTCATTGCTGCCTCTGACCGCTTCTTGCCAGCGCTGGAAAAATATTTTGTTCTCTCCTGTGGGCTCAATAAAATCCAAAAGCACAGTTGCATTCCCGCCACAGATCATACCTTTGCTATAAGCGTCTTTGCCTTTAAGATCGTAGTTCATTAACCGGGACAGTCTTTGTTCCAGAACGATCCTGGATACTTCAATTACTCTAGCCTCCAGCAGGCTTCCGCCAATGGTCCCATAATTGCCTTCAGCGCTGATTACCATTCTGGTGCCATTATGCCTGGGTGAAGAACCTTTGAGGCTTATAATAGACGCCATCACCACTGGCGATTGGTTTTCGAGATGTTCACAGATTATTCCGGCAAGGTTTTCATTATCATTCATACGGCCTGTCTCCTGTTAATAATACAATTTTATAACAAAACCGGATGAATATCTTGTAAATTCCGTCCAAGCCCCGGTTGCCTTCCGAACACCGCATGGTATATCGCATCTCATTATATTTCTATAATACGTTGGAAGAATGTGAGGTCTTTCACTCTACATGATATTTTCAACGAACGCTGCTATCTATAATAGAAAGAGATAGAAAGGCCATGAATGGATCCGGAAGTAATTAAATATTATCGAAGGATGCTGAGAACGGGTTTTGAGTATGCCGGTTCTTTTGAAAATCCCTCTATTTTTTTAGACTCTGTCACAGAACACATCCCTGTTTGCGGTCAGGTGGGACAGGACTATCTGCATGTTTATATCAGTGTCCGGGACAATGTTATGGATGAGATCAAATATCTCTGCACATGCGACCCGACAGCGAATGTCGTGGTCGAAATCCTCTGTTTCATGGTGAAGGGAAAAACTCTCCAGGAAGCCAGGGCTTTAACTGAAAAAGAGTTTGCTCAGGTATTGGGGACTCATGATGAAGAGTATCTAAAAAAAGCGAAATCTGCTCTGGAGCTTTTAAACCGCGGCATTAATCGTTTTGAAGGCCAGTAGCCTGGTTATTTTTCGCTAGCTCAATACCCTTTATTAGATCGGCTTCGGTGTTGATATTAAAAAAACTGAGGCGGTGGGGATCGAAACGATCGACTTCTTCCGGCTTAAGATATTTGACTTTAATATATGGCAGTATACCGATAATCCTCAAGTTATTATTGCGGATCAAATTTTCCATAGGGGCAAGACAATTTTTAGAGTAAACGGCAAGTAGTAACTCCGGTCTGTTTTCTTCAAGATAAGCCACCAGATCGAAACCTTCAGCAGCGTCGATCATAAATTTTATCAGATTCAGGTTTATAAACGGCATATCGGAAGCTACCACAAGATTGTAGTGAGACTTCGATGACGCGAGTCCGGTGTAAATTCCCCCTAACGATCCTTTGCCGGGGAAGATATCATTAGCGAATCTAAGCCTGGGGTAGCTTAACTCTTTAGAAATCGACGAATTTTCTGTAGTGACGACGATAATCTCACATTTAAGGAAGGAGAGGGTATCCAGGACCCTCTCCAACAGTGTTTTTCCAAGAAAAACTTCTTTAGTTTTATCCCGTCCCAGACGGGTACTCTGGCCGCCGGCCAGAACAATACAGCTTATTTCCAAAGATTCATAATTCCCCCTAAGCCGGGATTAAGGGGCTGTATCTGCCAGCTCTAATAATAGCATATCTTAAAGTTAAGTTGCCTATCAA
>DEUU01000111.1:5230-5462 GCA_002362735.1 Dehalococcoidia bacterium UBA3254 | reverse complement strand
AGGATGATGACCATCCAGAACAGGGTAGCCAGACTGCCTTTGAAAAATAACATCGCGGATACCTTGGCAGAAGGACTGCTGTAGGTGGATATCCACAGATGTATAAAAATAGAAAGAGCATAAAACACCAGCATAAAACGGAAGAAGGTCTGCACGGTATTGAAATCCAGACCGCTACTAAAGGCAGAGATTACCAGTAATATGGCACCTCCTCCCGCCAGACCTCCGGCTA
>DEUU01000111.1:0-4906 GCA_002362735.1 Dehalococcoidia bacterium UBA3254 | reverse complement strand
TTAATCCCATTCACAAACCCTACCACAAACCCACTGTAGATGGCAACCCCAAAAGCCAGGATACCGGCTACTACCCGGAAGAACATCTCAACTGCCGTGGTTTCATTCGTCAAAAGGGAGATTAACAACTGAATTCCCGCCGCACCAATGAAAAGCAGTACAAAGATGAAGCCGCGGGAAATCCAGGATGAGTTGACTTTAGCGGCTATTCTCCAGACTCGGGTCCGTTTGCTGAGGTGGGCCATATCAAATAGCCCCATACCCATGGCAAAGACCCAGGCTACAAGCATACCCCAGAGGTTATCAAAGAACAAAGAGGCCAGGTAAAGCCCTCCCGCAATGCCGCCTAGGAACATCGCCACCGCGATCAAGGATCCCATGCCCTCTGACCATTCCCTTGCAGGGGTTTCTTTTACTCCAAATTCCCAGGGTTGAATTTGCATTCTTATCCTCCATAGAGTCCATAAGTTATTCAGTTATTTTTTAGTCCCTCATTTATCTATCATACGAAAAAGAAATGAAGTTTAAGTAACTCCTTAGTCAAGGTAATAAATCGACGGATTGGTGTCAAATTCGGGATGGAACTGATGTCCTTTCTTGGTCTGAATTATCGTGTTTATGTCGCTATCAGGATCATCCAGATCACCGAAATGGATAGCATGGACGGGACAAATAATCTGGCAAGCGGGACTGGCATCCCGGTCTACGCCCGGCTTTAGACCTTGCTTTAGACCGGAATCTATCCTTTCTTTGCAAAAGACGCATTTCTGTACCACGCCTTTCTGATGCGGATAGAGAATTTGGCCGATTTTCTCATGCTCGGTCAATCCCTGGCCCGGGAAATACTCCTTTTCATGTTCGTAAAATGAACGCATCTGGTAGGGACAGGCCACCATACAATAGCGGCAGCCCACGCATTTATTCTCATCAACCCATACGATTCCATCTTCTCTTTTCTGGGTGGCACCGGTGGGACAGACATCCACACATTTCGGCTCTGCACATTGATTGCAGCGCACGCTATAAATGAGCTTGGATACATGCGGGTATTTTCCTTTTTCACCGATCAGTATCCGGTTCCAGAAGATCTCTGGCGGGACGAAATGCTCAGCTTTGCAGGCCAGTACGCAGGCATTGCAGCCGATGCATCTCTTCATTTCAATTGCCATTCCCCATCTCATAAAGGTCTACCTCCTTGCTCCATCAAACTCGATTCTGTGGTCAATCTTGTAAACCTTGACCATGGCTGCCGTCTCCTGGCTCCAGCAAACCGGGCAAGCATGCTTAACATCGGACTCCAGAAGAATGTTAAAGTTGGTGCCCTTTCCATAGGCAATCGGGGCTCCCTTCGCCCAGCCTCCTGAGCAGGCTGCGATTGCAATAGTCCTGGGATGTTGTCCCTGCATAGTCTTGAGATAACCTGTTGTTTTTCTTCCGGTGACTGACTCCAGGCATATCAAATCGCCGTCCTTCAAACCCTTCTTTTTCGCTGTATCTGTGTTCATAGTGATATTGTAGGTATATGGATTCATACGGCTCACTTCATCAAGCCAGGGCATTTCCATAGTGTAAGTACCGTTGTGTAAAATATCTCGATAAGAGAAACTGTAGAGATCGAATTCTTTAGTTTCTTCTTTGGCCACCTGGGGTTGGAAGAAACTGGCTAAGGGTGTAAATTGGTCCCAGTCCAATTCTACTCCGGCTTTCTTCGAATTCTCCATGATTTCTGGCTTCAAAGCCGCCAGGTGCTCCAGATAAATCGGGATGCGAACGTCGACGTACCATCTCCAATAGGCTTCTTTAACCTGTTTTTTCCAGTCGATAGTCCCGTGTTCCGAAATGTATTTCAAATCGTTCTTCTCACCGAAGTAAAACTTGAAAGCCCGGTCCATCATTTCTGAATAGGTGATTTTCTCACCGGGTTTGATTAGCTGTGCAACCTTTTTGGGATCGATCGCCTGAGCGCCTCTGACACTATTCAGATCGCCTGATATCAGAGCTTCTCCGCCGAAGCTGGAGAAATAAACATTATAATATTTGTTCATTTCATCTCTCATTCCGATCCGGTCTGCCAGGTCCCAGAGAGCTTCAACTTTGTTTCTCCGCTCAAACGCTGGTTTGACGACCGGTTGGCGGATGGGGAAGCACCAGCCTTCCATACCGATTGGATGATTAAAGAAAGGACCGTGGGAAGAGAATAGACAATATGCTTCCAGTGGATGACAGTCCGGGAGCACGATGTCTGCGAAGCCCTCGCAGAACTCATTCGGCAAAATGTTGAAAGAAACGGTAAAAGGTACTTTTTTCCAGAATTCTTCGACGATTTCACGGCTCTGGGAGCTGCGGATCATGTTAGAACCAAAGATGATGGCTGCTTCAATTTCGTATGGATTGCCGAGTTTATCCCAGTATTTTTTGAAATCCGAAGTCATCGGATGAGGCGAGAATGACGCCGTCGGGACCAGTTCCTTCAACAGCATATCTTCCGGTACTTTGGGTTCATGCACCGGCCAGGGTCCGTGTTCCATAAAAGTACCCGCAGTTAGCATGCCATCTTTGCATGGAAAAGGAATGACCTTAAACCGTCCGGTTTCCGGATGACCGCCGACATAAGCTGGCCATCCCAGGGTGCCGCCCGGAACATCCATGGCGCCAACAATTGCGTTGAGAAGACACATAGCTACGTAGCTGTGGGCGGAGTTAGTGTGCCCCTGACCGCCGCGAAACATGATGCAGGCTACAGGTCTCAGCGGAAGTTTCTCTCCTTCGATTTCGATCGTGGTGCCGACTTGAGCGGCTTCGGCATATTCAGTCGCAATACGGCGAATAGTTTTTGCCGGCACCGTACTTTCTTTTTGTGCCCACTCCGGAGTATATTGTTTGACGTGGTCTTTCAGAATCTGGAAAGAAGGCCGACATTTAATGCCGTTTACCTCATATTCGCCCATAAGGGCGTAATCTCCAATAGCAGGATCATCGAAGGTCCTGGCTTTGTTATCTTTAGAGTCCCAGATGAGAGGTTTTTGTGTGGCGGGATCTCTGACGTAAAGCTGTTTTGATCCGATTAAATAAGGACCATTGGTCTTCTTTTTAATGAATTCAGCATCATAAACATTCAATTCATTCAGGAGAATATTAATCATGGCGAGGGCGATGATTCCATCCGTACCCGGAAGGAGTGGGACCCACTCGGTGGCTTTTCCTCCTCCGAAGTTACAAATGGGATCAAAGACTACGATTTTAGCGCCTCTGGCCCGGGCATCGGCTGCAAGTCGCATATTAAAGCCCATCGAATGGCCAGAGCCTGTGCCTTTATTGGAACCCATCTGGATGACATAATTACAATATTTCCAATCCGGAACGATTGACCATGAAGCGTGGTAAAGGCCGGCTCCCATGTGTGAACCGCTTCCGCAATGCAGACCACCGCCACCAACGTGCCAGTTTTTAGTGCCAAAAACCGCCCCAAAAACTCCAAATCCCAGCGGCAAATCCGGTCCGCTGCCAGCGGAGGGTGTTCCACCGTGAAAGAGCTTGTTTGGATTTTCCTTGCGAATTTTCTTCAGTTTCTCCGCAATCTCATCCAGCGCCTCATCCCAGGATATTCGCTTCCATTTGGGATCAGCGAAGATACCTTTCTCCGGGTTGGTCCTTCTCAAAGGGTAATTGTACCGGTTAGGATCATATAGGGCTTGAATCATGGCTTCGCCCTTGGCGCAGAGGCCGCCATGTGAACCAAAATCGTTATCCGGTTCACCTTCGATCTTGACCAGGACGCCGTTGACTCGATGAGCTCGTATAGTACAGGTTCCGTAACAGCCGCCGCAGGTTGATTTAACCCACACATCTTCTTTTATTTCCGGGTTGCCTTTAATTGACATTGTCATATTACAGCTTACCTCCCAATGAGATTTATTACCTGGTTAGAACTGACAAGTAAAGGGACTAAAAGGAAATTTTACAACAGAAATTTATGATTGATTTGCGTGAAAAGACCAAAAAAATGGGCGCAGTTCAGCTATGGCGGGTATTACCACCGTAAGGTGAGTTTTGTTTGTATAAAAAGCGGAGCGAACCAGTACATTGTGTATGTCCAAAATCTAGACTACCATTATACACCCGTAGTATATACTATTTTGAGGGTGATGTATAGCAAAATATTTATGTTAATCGGGTCGGCGGTTGACCGCCGACCCGTGCGATAACTAAGACTTTTTAGCGGTTACTTCGACCATAGACTTGATCATCTCATACCTGTCATTCACGAGTTTCTGGAACTCGGCTATATCGTCTTCCTTGAAGTGTGAGAATTTGCCGCATAAGCTCAGATATTCCTGAATCGGGCGGGGATTTTCCACCGGAGCGGTGATCCGGAATTTACCGTCTTCCATCTCCCACAGCGGGAAATAGTTGGTCCTCACCGCCATGCGGCAAACCTGAATAGCTGCATCCGTGCCGATTCTGAAACCGATAATGCAGGGGGCGAAGACATGAAGATAAGCGAATCCCTCCCGGCTTTTCTCTTTAGCTTTAAGGAGCTTCTTGGCATAGTCTTCCATGTTACTCAAGCTGGCGGTCGCAACATAAGCGACCGGATGCAGGGCCATAATCATAGGCAGATATTTGGCGACTGTCGGCTTACCTTTTTGCCCTTTGCCGACCGGTGTGGTAGCCGTGGAGGCGTGAAGAGGAGTCATGCTGCTTCTCTGGTTTCCGGTGTTCATGTAACCTTCATTATCATAGCAGATATACATGATATGTTCGTTTCTTTCCGCGGCGCCGCTTAGAGGCTGAAAACCGACATCGCTGGCATCTCCATCACCGGTGAAGCAGCAAATAGTCGTGTCTACGCCTGACTTGCGATAGTATCTGGAAAGGCCTGAAGCGCTGGAAGCGACACCGGTCA
>DEUU01000313.1:779-2703 GCA_002362735.1 Dehalococcoidia bacterium UBA3254 | reverse complement strand
TGGAATCTATTGCAATAATTTCAGATATCCATGGAAATACGACGGCTTTGGAAGCCGTAATTAAAGATATCCGCAGCCGAAACATCAAACGGGTATTTTGCCTGGGTGATATCGTGGGCAAAGGTCCTAATCCGTCCCGTGCTCTGGATCTATGCCAGGAAGTTTGTGAACAAACCATCATGGGGAATTGGGATGCGATTACCGCTCTTATTGACCCCGGTGTCCCGGTATCTTCTGCCTTACAGGAACGTATCGACTGGCATCGTTCCCGGTTAGGTCCCGAACGCCTGAAGACTCTCTCCCGCCTGCCGTTTTCTTTCGACCTTATACTTAGTGGCCGTAAAATCCGCTTGCTTCATGCTTCTCCCCAGGGCTTGTTTTATCGGGTTTTCCATGATGATACCGAAGCTAAGCATCTGGGGATGTTTTGCAATACTGAACACACCGCTAATGACTTTATTCCTGATGTCGTAGGTTACTCCGACATACATTTTGCCTATGAGAAAACATACGATCACCGGTTGCTTTTCAATGTGGGCAGCGTCGGCAATCCCCTCGATATCCCTACTGCCAGTTATGCTGTACTTACGGGTAACTATAACAGCCCGGAGACAGGTCCATTTTCTATTGAAATTGTTCGCTTGCCATATGATATTGAGGCCGAAATAGACCTTGCCCGTCGCTCCGGTATGCCCGATATCGAACCTTGGGTTATCGAATTAAGGACATCCAAATACCGTGGCCATAAGACATGGGATGACCGCAAATAAGTTTGTTTATGCTTCGGAAGCAGATATCGTCAAGTGGTCGAAACTGTGGCAGCGCGACTACCGGTTTGGACTTCTTCTTATCTTTCCCCCGGATCCTCCTAAGTCTCAAGTAGATGCGCTGCGAGCAAAATACGACCCGGTCTCCCAATCGGTGATCGGTGCTCATATCACTTTGACGGTATGTTTCAGTGAAGAGTTGACCGGTTCGACCGAACTGGAATTTTTCGCTTCAAGAATAGACCCGTTTACGATATATTACGGACCTTTAGTGAATTACCTCCCTGCTCCCGGAGTATGCCTGGGAATTCAACCTCAACAAAAACTGGCTGAATTGGTGAAATCTCTCGAATCAGCCTCCGTCTTTACTGGCGCAAAGCCGCGTCCCTACCCATTTTCCGCTCATATGACGATTGCCGAGAATATTACCGCAGAACAAACTAACTCTCTGATGGTGGAACTGAAAGATAAAGTCCCGGTTGGTGATTTCTTGTGTGATCACGTGTCTTATGCGGTACCCGATGCCCGATTTCATTTTACTGAAAGAGCACGTTTAAAATTAGGTCGGTAGTGATTACTTTGGGATTTTTATCCCCCCACCGCCTGGAGTATCAAGACCACCCGGTCATTGGGTTTCAACTTGACCGGTTCATCCTGGCTAATGAACTGGCTGTTTAGATAGATACCGTATTTTTCGATTAACCGGTTTGTCCCTTTCTCTTTTACAGTGCCTTCGAAAGCAGGCAACGTCTTGCCCAGTTCTCCTATTAATTCCCCGATTCCCGCCCCGTTTTCCATCTCCAGGTCTATCTTGTTCAATTCGGTATACGGAGATAAGCCGTACATTTCTACCGTTAACTTCATCATGTCACCGTTTTGTAGGGAGTACCTCTTACTTAAAGAGGTACTCCCTCTGCCTCAATTATACTAGAAAGGAGGACGTTGCTCCGGCCATAGCTCGCTTGCCTCTTTGGTCAGGCCGAGCGATAGCAATTTGGCTTTACTTGGCTTCGTTGTAACCCGGTCCCAATCGAGTGCTCCCAGGTTCCAGTAAATAAAAGACTCCACCTCTGCGGTTACCCCTGCTAATGGGCCGGATTTTAATGGTGGCCTACCGATTATCCGGGGATGCACGTATCTCTTCATTGGGTTTATGC
>DEUU01000313.1:0-481 GCA_002362735.1 Dehalococcoidia bacterium UBA3254 | reverse complement strand
TCACCGGCTCTTATCATGTCGGTTAGTGTCAATCCCCATCCTGTGATGGCATTCATGTAATCTGTCAATTTCTGGGGAGTATCGGGAGCACTTCCGAATCCGTACCCCACGAAACAGACGCCACAGGAGTTTGTGATTTGCTTGCCGAAACTTCCTGGTCCGAAACCGGCTGTATGCCGTCCGGGGGTAGCATCCATCTGATATCCTGCTATATTAAAACCACCGAAAGGGGAAACCAGTTTGGGGTCGTGCATGCCGACTTCCTGTCCGCCGATGTGCACGGCGAATTGCTCCGCCCCTTTACCGATTTTCTCAGCCGCTACTTTCACCCCATCCGCCAAAAAATTCCCAATCCCTTCCCGTTTTGCCATCTTCTCTGTCATGGCAACCATGGCATGATGGTCGCCCCACTTCAGTTCAATACCACCGGTGTCAGCCTTAGATAAAATTCCGTTTTCATAACACTCGATGGCGAATGCTA